>JADGEG010000207.1 GCA_016744485.1 Arcobacter sp.
GACTAAATATATTATTGATATTTATTGTTCTAATAATAATGACATTATTACTTAGAGTATACTTTTTAAGTATAAAATCAAATACATATTATGAAGAATTATCAAAACAAAACTATATAAAAAGAATATATAAAATACCAAATAGAGGTATAATAAAAGATAGAAATGGTATAGCATTAGCTATGAATAATCTTGGCTTTTCTATAAATATAGAACCTCATTTAAGATCCATTAAAAATCAATATAAATTAGATAAAATTATTACTTTAATTAATAAACATTTTCCTCAATATGAAAAGAAAAAATTATATAAATCATATAAAAAACTTGATTCTGCATATAGACATGATTTTGTTAAAATTGTTGATTATATCTCATATAATGATTTTTTTTCAAAATATACTTTGTTTAATTCTATTGAAAATATCAAAATAAAATCAGCTGTAAAAAGAATTTATCCTTTTAAAAATATAGCTTCTCATGTAATAGGTTATGTAGGTAAAGCTTCTATTGAAGATAACAAAAAGAATAAATTTTCTAAGTATAGTGGAATTATTGGGAAAAATGGTTTAGAAAAGTTTTATAATCAAAAATTACAAGGAAAGTTAGGTTTTAAAGATGTAAAAGTTAATGCTTTAAATAAAGAAATTGAAATATTAAAACAAGTTAAACCTTTAATTAATAATAATTTAAAAACAACTCTTGATATAAGGTTACAAACATATATACAGAGTCTTTTTAAAGAAAAAAGTGGTGCAGTTATTATAATGGATGCTAATAATGGTGAAATATTAAGTGCAGCTTCTTTTCCCGAATTTGATAATAATATCTTTGTAGATGGTATTTCTGTTAAAAATTGGAATATTATGAAAAATGATTTTAATCATCCATTTACAAATAAACTAATCAATGGTCTATATCCTCCTGGTTCTGTTATTAAAATGGGGGTTGCTCTATCTTATTTAGAAAATAATGTTAAAACAAATTTTACTGTTTATGATAGTGGCTCTTTACTTCTTGGAAAGAGATATTTTAGATGTTGGAAGCATAAAGGACATGGTCAAGTTGGATTTAGGAAAGCCATAAGAGAAAGTTGTGATGATTTTTTTTATAAAGGTAGCTTAAAAGTTGGAATAAACAAAATATCAAAAACCTTAGATAAGTATGGTATTGGTCATAAAACTGGTGTTGATTTACCAAATGAATTTATAGGTTCAAATCCAAATAAAAGATGGAAATATTCAAAGTATAAACAACCGTGGTATATAGGTGAAACAGTTATTACTTCTATTGGTCAAGGATATATGCTTGTAACTCCTATGCAAATAGCAAGATACACTGCATTATTAGCTACAAGTAAATTACCAAAACCCCACTTTTTAAAAGATAATTATGAAGATCCAAAAAAAATTAAAATTAATAAACATTACCTTAGTATTATAAGAAAAGGAATGTATGATGTTATAAATCATCCTAAAGGTACAGCTAGTAACTATGTAAATTCATCTATAAAACTAGCAGGTAAAACAGGCACTGCTCAAGTTATTTCAATTCCTCAATCTGAGAAAAAAAGAATGAAAGAACATGAATTAGCTTATTATAAAAGATCTCATGCTTGGATTACAACTTATGGACCTTATACAGATCCAAAATATGTTGTTACCATTGTGGTGGAACATGGAGGTCATGGAGGAGCTGCTGCTGGATCTATGATTACAAAAATATATGATAAATTAATAGAATTTGGTTATATATAAATATACTTAAGTAAAAATTATCGTCAAATATGATATTATTTATTTTATTAAAAAAGAGGTTCATGAAAAATCTAATTATAATTATTCTTATAAGCTTTTTATTTAATGCCTGTTCTTATGTACAGCAATATAAAATTAACTCTAATTTTGAGTTTGAAAAGATACCTTTAGAGCAACAAAAAGTAGTAAAAATTCAAATACAAGAAGATGAGATTAATGAATTTGATGAGTTCTCTGATTTAGAACTTCACCCATTTGATCCTTTGAAATCTTATAATAAATTTATGACAGGTGTTAATGATAGTATTTATATAAATTTGTTTGATCCAGTATTAAAAACTTATGTCAATGTTGTAAATGAAAATGTAAGAGTTTCTGTCTCAAACTTTTTTTATAATTTACAGTTTCCTGTTAGATTTATAAATAATATTCTACAGTTTAAGTTTAAAAATGCCACTGAAGAACTTGCTAGTTTTATAACTAACTCAACTATAGGAATGCTTGGTTTATTTGATATTGCATCAAATAACTTTAAACTAAAAAAACACAAAGAAGATTTTGGACAAACTTTAGGATTCTATGGAGCTAGTGATGGTTTACATATTGTCTTACCTATTTTAGGACCATCAAACCTAAGAGATAGTATTGGTTTATTTGCTGATTCATATATTAACCCATTAAATAATCAAGGTTCTTTAAAATATAAAATACCAAATAATATAGAAAAAAGTTTTGGTATTTTTGTTATTAATTCTTTAAATAAAAACTCTTTTAAAATTGGTGAATATCAAAGTTTAAAAAAAGATGCTATTGAATTATATCCATTTTTAAAAGATATTTATGAACAAAGTAGAAATAAAAAGATCAAGGATTAACTTATGAGATTAAAAATATTTTTAGTAGTATTTATATTATTATCATTAGTGAGTTCTTTCTCTTTAGTGGGTGAAGAGGTTAAAACTATGATATCAACAGCTTCTCATATATTATTAATTATTGCAATGAGTGCAGTTGGTTTAAAAATTCACTTCAGTAGTATTAAAAACGATGGAAAACTGGCATTAAAAATTGCTAGTATAGTATTTGTGATTCAAATTATATTTACAGTTGCTATGTTGTATATATAGAAAAACTTAGATATAAAAAAAGGGAGATAGTTTAACTATCTCCCTTTTTTAGTTTTTGTTACTTCTTATTAACAAGAAGGAACGTTTCCTGAATCACTTGCGTACTCAT
>JADGEG010000039.1 GCA_016744485.1 Arcobacter sp.
AACAAATATAAATGAGGCAAATAGTTTTATCGATAATATGAGCTTACCAATAGTTGTAAAAGCAGATGGTTTATGTGCAGGGAAGGGTGTTATTATTGCCCAATCTAAAGAAGAAGCAAAACAAGCAACATTTGATATGTTAAATGGTTCTTCATTTGGAGATGCTGGTAAATCTGTAGTTATTGAAGAATTTTTAGATGGTTATGAATTATCTATATTTGCCATTTGTGATGGTGATAATTATATTGTTTTACCAGCTGCACAAGATCATAAAAAACTAGGAAATGAAGATACTGGTCCAAATACTGGTGGAATGGGTGCTTATGCACCAACTCCATTAGTAAATGAAACACTATATAAAAAAATTGAAAATAATGTAATTAAACCAACTCTACAAGGAATGAAAAAAGAAAATGCTCCTTTTGAAGGTGTATTATTTATAGGTGTAATGGTAGTTAATAATGAACCTATAATATTAGAATATAATGTACGCTTTGGAGATCCTGAGTGTGAAGTTATATTACCTTTATTAAAATCATCTGTAAGTGAATTATTTTACAAAGGTGCTACAAAAAATTTAAAATCTTATCATCTAGAAATTAAAAATGAATTTGGAGTAGCTGTTGTCATGGCTAGTAGGGATTATCCATATAAGAATACTGCTTCTACTCAAATAATTATTGATGATATACACGATGATGATATAGCTAATAATGCACATATATCATATGCTGGTGTTAAAAAAGAAAATAATGAATTATTTACAAATGGAGGTCGTATTTTAGTATGTGTTGGGTTTGGTACTAGTATATTAGAGGCTAGGAATAGGGCATATGCCTTATGTGGACAAATACATTTTGCTGGTAAACAATGTAGAATTGATATTGCCTATCAAGCTTTGAAGTTAGCTAATGAATAAAAACACAAAAGATATTAATAATTTGGAACTAAGTGCTATGTCATCAAGAACTATATCTTTTATAATAGATGATCTTTTAATTACATTTCTTGTAGTTATAATTTTATGGGATAATTTAATTGTTCATAGTGAAGATGTAAATGCTGTGATACAGCTAATTACAAACTTTATGTCATATATATTTTTTATTAAATTTTCTTATCAAAGTTTTTTTATATGGTATTTTGGTGCAACTATAGGTAAAATTATTACAAAAATAAAAGTTATTGATTATAATACTTTAGGAAATATATCCTTAACTTCATCAATGATTAGATCAGGTATAAGACTTATTAGTGAAATGTTTTTTTATTTTGGTTTTATTTTTAGTTTTTTTAATGATGGTAGGCAAACTTTACATGACAAATTAGCAAAAACATTGGTTGTTAATGTTTAAAAGTTTATTTATTTTAATATGTTTATTTATTTTTTTAGAAGCAAAACAAGAAAAATTTAATATTATTGCAAGTGATGTTAAAACTATAAATAAAATTTTAACTGCAAAAGGTAATGTAGTAATTTTTTCTCCTACATATTACATGACAGCTAAAAAAATAATATATGATCAAAATAAAAATACATTAGAACTTTTTGATGACGTTATTATTTTAAAGAATAATAATATTCAATTACAAAGTAATTACTCTTTTTTAAATTTAAATAATGATGATTTATATCAAAAGCCAAGTATGCTATTTGAAGATGAAAATAATCTTTGGATTAAATCTAAAAATTCACTAAGAAATGATGATATTGTAAATGCAAATGATTCTTCATTATCTACTTGTGATTGTGAAGATCCAGATTGGAGCTTAAGAGTTTCTAGTTCTTCATATGATCTTGATAAAAAATGGATTAATACCTTTCACACAAGATTTTATATAAAAAATATCCCTATATTTTATATGCCTTATTTTGGATTTTCAACTTCACAAAAAAGACAAACAGGTCTTTTGCGACCAACTATGGGTTATTCTTCAGCGGAAGGTGTTTTTTATTCACAAGCTTTATTTATTGCTCCAAAAGATAATTATGATATTGAAATTATTCCTCAATTTAGAAGTAAAAGAGGAAATGGAATATATACTTATATTAGATATGCCGATTCTCCAACATCTATGATGAAATTTAAAATTGCTTATTTTCAAGAAAAAAAATCGTTTGTAAAAGAATATAACTTAAGAAGTAATGAGCATTATGGTGCAAATTTTAATTATAAAAAATATAATATTTTTTATAATGATCTAAATACAAATTTAAATGCACGAGATGGATTTTATGTTAATTTAGAATATTTAAATGATATAGAATTTAGAACATTAGAAGAAAATAAATACAAATCTTCAAGTGAAAAAAAAATTGAGTCTAAAATAAATTATTATTTTGATACATCTAAATATTATACAGGAGCATATTTTAGATATTATATAGATACAATAAAACAATCAAATGCCAATACTATACAAGAATTACCAAAACTACAATTTCATTCTTATTCAAAACCATTAATTTTAAAAAAATTATTATATTCAATAGATGCCAAATATACTAGATATTCAAGATCACAAGAGTTAAATGTAAATGAGTATGAAGTTTTTATTCCATTTTCGTATTCATTTCCTTTACTTAAAAACTATATAAATATATCACTAAAAGAAGAAATAAATTTAAAAAAGTATGACTATTCTAATTCAAGTATAAAATATGAAGATGGAGTATATGCACATAATAATACTATTTTAGAAATTAGTTCAGACTTGATTAAACCGTATGATGATTATGTACATACTATGAATTTAAATTTACAATATTCACGTCCAAATGATTTTAAAAAAAGTGGTGATTTATATAAAGTTACAAATTTAGATAAAAACTTAAGACCTTTTCCTCTTACAAAAAATAAAAAAAGTATGTCCTTTGGTATTAATCAATCTTTATATGATAGTAGTAACTTAAAACAAATTATAAATCACAAATTAAGACAAACAATTGTTTATGATAAAGATGATAATTTAAAGCTTCAAAATATGGAAAATGAAATCATTTATAATTATATTTTAGGATCTGTATCAAATAAGTTTATTTATAATCATCAAGATAAAAAACTAATAGAAAGTTCCAGTTCTTTTTCATTAACATATGACAATTATTACATGAAACTTGGGCATTATATATCTAAAGAAACTTTACATTCAGGAAAAGAAGATTTAGAATCTTATCAAGTAAATTTAAAATATAAACTTTCAAGAGATTATTCTATTGGATATGAAAAAAAATATGATATGATAAATCATATTGCGAGTAAACAATCTTTAATATTATTTATTGAAGATAAATGTTGGAGTGCAAATATAAAACTTCAAAGAGAAATGACAGCTGCATCAACGAATAAAAAATATGGTTTAAAACAAGACATTATATATTTTCAATTGTTTTTAAAACCTTTTTTACATGTACAACAAGAATATGAAATTAAGAGGCAAAAATGATTAAAGGAAAAGTATATTTTAAAAATAGAGAAGATGCTTCATATCAACTTCTTGATATTTTACCTGTTAATAATATGAAATTAGATGAATGGATTATTGTGTCTGCTTCTAAAGGAGGCTATCCTATTGCAAAAACTATTGCTAAGATATTAAATGCAAAATTAGAAATTTTTTTTACTGCAAAAATATTTGCTCCACATAATGACACTTGTGAAATAGCAATTATTAGTGAAAAAGAAGAAGTTGTAATTCATGAAGAATTAGTAAAAGCTTTTAAAATAAATTTAGAATGTGTATTCTTAAATGCAAAAGATATTTATGAAAATAAATTATTAAAAACTATAAAAGAATATAGAAGTCAAAATACTTTAGAAAATTTAAAAAATAAAAATGTTTTATTAGTTGATGAGGGATTAAATACAGGACTTACTATGATGGCTTGTATAAAAACAGCTATTAATTTAGGTGCTAAATCTGTTTCAGTTGCTGTTCCAATATTGCCAAGTGCTACAGTAAAAGATGTTGAATCAATTTCTGATGATTTGTATTATGTTAAAAATTTAGATCATTTTATTACCTTAGATATTTACTACGAAGAATTAAAAGAAATTACATTAGAACAAATAAATAATAATTAAAAGGATATTATATGTCAATAGTGTGTGAATTTGAACTAAATAATAAGCAAGAAGTTTTTGAATTTAATAAGGTTGCTAGACATGCCAATGGTTCAGTTTTAGCCAAGACAGGAAAAACTGTTATTTTAGCAACAGTTGTGAGTGAATTTGATAACCCAGTTGAAGGAGATTTTACTCCTTTAACTGTACAATATATACAAAAAACATATGCTTCTGGAAAACTTCCTGGTGGTTTTATTAAAAGAGAAGCAAAACCTAGTGATTTTGAAACATTAACCTCTAGAATTATTGATAGAAGTTTAAGACCATTATTTCCTAAAGGATATGCTTATCCTACAACAGTAACTGTTATAGTACTAAGTGTCGATAAAAGTACAGACTTACAAGTATTAGCATTAAATGCAGCAAGTGCAGCTTTATATACTTCTGATTTACCAATTAAAAAATCAATCGCAAGTATTAGAGTTGGAAAAATTGATGATGAATATATTATTAATCCAACTTTAGATGAACAAAAAAATTCAAGTTTAGATTTATATATAGCTGGTTCTAAAGATGAATTATTAATGATTGAGATGAGAGCTCTTTGCTCTGAAGAGATGGTAGAAGTTGATATTGAAGCATTCTCTCAAGTTCACAAAACAAATGAAATAAATGAAGAAGAATTAATAAAAGCAATTCAAATAGGACAAGATGCTTTAAAAGATATAAATGAAACATATGAAAAAGGTTTTGATAGTATTTGTAAAGAAAAAATAAATCTTTCTTTATCTGAATTTTCCATTGATAAAACTATTATTTCTTATATAAAAGATAATTATATATCTAAAATTGAAGATGCTATTAAACTATTAGCAAAAAGTGAAAGAAATTCACAGCTTAAAGAAATAGCTAAATTTATTAGTTTAGATGAATATTGTATGCAAAAAGATTTAAAATTAGAAACTATTAATGAAGCTGTATACATTACAAAACGAGAACTAGTTCGTTCAATGATAGTTAATGATAATATAAGAGCAGATGGAAGATCTCTAAGAGAAGTAAGACCTATATCAATTGAAACTAATATTTTGCCATCAGCTCATTCATCTTGTTTATTTACAAGAGGTGAGACACAAGCATTAGTTGTTGGAACATTAGGTGGACCAAAAGATGGACAAATGTATGAGATCTTACAAGAAAAATCAACTTCAACAGAAAATTTTATGCTTCATTATAATTTTCCTGGTTTTAGTGTAGGGGAGGCTAAACCTATATTTGGTGTTAGTAGACGTGAGTTAGGGCATGGAAATTTAGCTAAAAGAGCACTGGAAGCTACAATTGATAAAAATTATTCAGATACAATTAGACTAGTATCTGAAATTCTAGAATCAAATGGTTCTTCGTCTATGGCAAGTGTTTGTGGTGGTTCTTTAGCTTTAAAAGCAGCAGGTATTCCAATATCAAATTTAGTAGCAGGTGTTGCTATGGGTATGGTTGAGCAAGATAATAAATATTGTATTTTAACTGATATTATAGGTTTAGAAGATCACGATGGTGATATGGACTTTAAAGTTGCAGGTACAAAAAATGGAATTACAGCTTTACAAATGGATATAAAACTTGGTGGTATAGAATTAAATGTTTTAAAAGAAGCATTATTTCAAGCACAAGAAGCAAGGTTTCATATTTTAGAATTAATGCACAAAGCAGCAGATGAAATTATTCCAAGTGATGCTTTACCATTAATTGAACAGTTTGCAATTGATCCTTCAAAAATTATGCTAGTAATTGGAAAAGCTGGAACAACCATAAAAGAAATTATTGAAAAATTTTCTGTAGCTATTGATTTAGATAGAAATAGTGGTAATGTAAAAGTTTCAGGTGAGAATAAACAAAATATTATAGATGCTTGTGAACATATTAAATCTATTTCAAATAATTCTTTATCAAAAAAATATACTAAAACAAGCATTGATTTTGCTAAATTATATAAAGTAGATGAAGTTTTAAAAGGAAAAGTTACTAAAATAACTGATTTTGGTGCTTTTATTGCTTTACCTAATGGAGGGGAAGGATTATTACATATATCAAAAATTTCTAAAACAAGAATTAATAAAGTTGAAGATGTATTAAGTTTAAGTGAAGAAGTAGAAATTAAGATTTTAAAAGTTAATAAAGATAGAATTGAATTAGCTTCTAATAATATTTAATTAAAGATTTTATTAAGTTATTTTTTAAGATAAAACTTATTAAAAATATGATAAAAACTATACTTTATGGAACAAAATTTTATTATGTTTTATCTTTTATAATAAAAAATTAATTTTTATTTTGTTATGATGAAAACAATAATTTTTTCAAAAGATAAAAAGGGGAATATATGGCGAAGCTTTTAATTGTAGATGATTCAACAATGCTAAGAGATATGCTAAATTATGCACTAAATGAAGGTGGGTATAATGATGTTACTGAAGGTGTTGATGGAGTAGATGGTTTAAAAAAAGCTAAAGATGATATATATGACTTGATAATTACTGATGTTAATATGCCTAATATGGATGGATTAACTCTAGTTAAAGAATTAAGAACATTGCCACAATATGCAAAAAAACCAATTTTGGTATTAACAACAGAGAGAAGTGATGAAATGAAAGCAAAAGGTAAAGCTGTAGGAGCTACTGGTTGGATAGTTAAACCTTTTGTTCCTGATCAATTATTAAAAGCTGTAAATATAGTATTAAATAGATAAGAAAAGGTTATAAAATGGCTAATTTTGATATTAATAAATATAGAGAGATGTTTGCAGAAGAGGCTGAAGAATTATTTGAATCAGCTGATAATATACTTTTAGAAGCTGAAAATAATGGTACTTTAAGTGATGATGAAATAAATCAATTATTCCGTGATGTTCATACTTTAAAAGGAAGTGGTGCATCGGTTGAACTCAGTTTATTTGCTGAATTTACACATGATGTTGAAAATATGATGGATAAGTTAAGAACAAATGAAATTGAATATCGTCCAGAAATGGCTGAGACTTTAATAGATGGTTTGGATGTAATGAAAGAACTTCTTGAGCTTGAAATGCATGAAAATTTAGATAAAGATAAGTTTAACTCTATGACAAAGGATTCCTTAGATAGCATCAGAAGTTGTATAGATAATAAAAATATTAAAACAGATACAAGTGTTGATAGTAGAATAGAAGAAACTAAGAATGAAGCCTTTGATAGTTTTAATCAAAAATCATCTACACATACGAATGATGAAAATCTTGGTTTTTATGATGATGATTTAAATAAAAAACTTTCCAATGATTCTTATGGTTTTTTTGATGATGATTTAAACAAAGTAGATGCAAATAATGAAACTTATGGTTTTTTTGATGAAAATTTATATTCAGTAAAAGTTGATGATGTAAAAATAAATTCAAATGATGATGATAATTTTGGTTTTTTTGATGATAATATACCTATTTCTTCTTCTTCTGTATTAGAATCAAATTATGAAGGTCAAAATGATACTGATAAAAATAGTATTCAAAATAACAATAATAATCAAAATACTACTATACCTATAGCTAAAAAAGAAGTTAAAAAAGCTTCAAGTACAAATTCACCAAATATTAAAAAAGCATCAGCTAGTAATAATATAAGAGTTAATCTTGATAAAATTGATTTATTAATGAATAATGTTGGAGATTTAGTTATAACAAATGCTATGCTTACTCAATTTACTTCTACAATTGAAGATACAAAAACAAGAAGTTTAGTCTTAGAAAGACTAGAATTATTAGAGAGACATATAAGAGATATGCAAGATTCAATTATGAGTATTAGAATGGTACCAATGGAATCCATTTATTCTAAGTTTCCTAAAGTTGTAAGAGATATTTCTAAAAAACTTTCTAAAAAAGTTGATTTTAAACATTTTGGTGATAATGTTGAAATTGATAAAGCCATGATTGAAGGTTTAACTGATCCTTTAATGCATATTATTAGAAATTCATTAGATCATGGACTTGAAACTCCAGAAGAAAGAGTAAAAAAAGGTAAAGAAGAAGTAGGTTCGATTATTATGTCAGCTGAACAAGCAAATGGTCAGATGATTATAACTGTTGAAGATGATGGATACGGTATTAATGTAGAAAAAGTTGCTCTTAAAGCTCTAGATAATGGTTTAATTGATGCAAAACAATATGAAGGTATGAGTGATGAAGATAAATCTATGCTTATATTTGGAGCTGGTATTTCAACTGCTGCTGAAGTAACTTCCATATCAGGTCGTGGTGTTGGAATGGACGTTGTAAATAATAATATTCACAAACTAGGTGGTGTGATTAAACTTGATACAAAGTTAGGTGTTGGTACAACCGTTACAATTATGTTACCTCTAACTCTTGCTATTCTTGATGGTCTTGATATTGCTGTTGGAGATCAAAAGTATATTCTACCTTTAAGTTCAATTGTTGAGTCACTTCAACCAAGTTCTGAAATGATTAAAAAAATTGGCGATGGAAGTCAAGATTTATTAATGTTAAGAGAAGAATTTATACCAGTTGTTAGAATTCATCAACTTTTTGGTGTTAAACCAACATTTGATAATTTAGAAGATGGAATGTTAATTGTTGTTCAATCAGCTAATACAAAAATAGCTATTTCTATTGATGAGTTTTTAAATCAACATCAAGTTGTAGTTAAACCTTTAGATAAAAATTTTAGAAGTGTTGAGGGAATAGGGGCTGCAACAGTAAGAGGAGATGGTAGTATTGGTTTAATACTTGACGTTTTAGGAATTATCAATGCTCATAAAAAAACTGAAAAAAATATTGATGTAAAACAAAAAGTTTCTTAATGTCAAATCATAATACTTTACATGATAGAGTCAAAGATATCCTTTATTCTATAACTGGTATTACATTAACAGAAAATAAAGATATTATGATTGCAAATAGATTACATAAACTTAAAAGAGACACAAAATATAAAGAAGATATAGAAAAATTGCTTGATTGTATTGAAAAAGGTTCTTATGTTAAAGAATTTATTAACTCATTTACAACAAACAAAACTCATTTTTTTAGAGAAAATTTTCATTTTGTAGATTTAAGAGATAGAGTATTACCTGAGTTTATTAAACAAAGAAAAGAAATTAAAATGTATTGTTCTGCATCATCTACAGGAGAAGAACCGTATTCTATAGCAATGACAACTTTATATGTACAAGAAGAATTAAAACAAAAAATAAAAGTCAGTATAATAGCTAGTGATATTGATACAAATGTTTTACAATATGGAGCAAATGGAGTATATAGATATTCGAAATCTTCAAAAGAATTTCCAGATTGGATAAAACCACAAAAATATTTCAAAAAAAGAATTAAAAAAAATTTTGCCGATGAAGAGATATTGATTAAAATAAAACCTGAACTTCAAAAAATGTTAGTATTCCAAATAATGAATTTAAATGATTCTTCTTATCCTTTTTTAGATGAAGAATTTGATGTTATTTTTTGTAGAAATGTATTAATATATTTTTCAAATGAAGATCAAAATAATATTTTAAAAAAACTTTTTAAGCATTTAAAAATTGGAGGAACATTATATTTAGGACATTCTGAGAATCCCCATGAATTAATTGATTATACAAAAAGAATAGGGCAAAATATTTTCATTAAAACTAAGGAATATATGTGGTAATTATTGGACGTAAAGATGGAAGTATTGAGAAAGCTTCTAATTCAAGATTCAATCAAAAAATTAAAGGCCATAATACTCACACTATTATTGGAGGTGAATTTGCAGTTTGTAATGATCTTGATAATATTGCTTTAAAAACTTTACTTGGTTCTTGTGTAGCTATAATGTTTTATGATACAGTAAAAAAAATAAAAGCAATGAATCATTTTTTATTACCATCATCATCAAATACAAATGATGATATGAAATATGGTTTATATTCTGTTGAAGCTATGTTAAATGAAATGTATAAACAAGGTTGCAATAAATCAAATATTAATGTAAAAATTTCTGGTGGAGCTGATATTATGCAATTAAATTTTGCATCACAAAGTATAGGTCATAGAAATGTTGAATTTGCAAAAGATTTTTGTAAATCTGAAGGTTTTCGTATTATTAGTGAACATACAAGAGGGGAGCATGGAAGATTGATTTTATTAACTGATGACTTTCAAACTTTTATTAAAGTAACTAAAAAAACAGAAACAGACAATAAAATATTAAATGAAGAAAAAGAACTTCAAGCAGAAATTACAAAAGCTCCTGTTATTAAAGAATATGTTGGTGCTGTTGAATTATTTTCTAATGATGTAAAACAAGAAGAACCAGAAATGGAAATAGAATTATTTTAATAAGGATTATTTAGTATGTATACAGTATTAATTGTAGATGATTCAGCTTCTATGAGAAGAATTATTAAGGATATGATTAATGCTATTGATGAATTCGAAGTAATAGATGAAGCAATTGATGCTTTTGATGCTAGAGAAAAAATTAAACTATATGAACCTGATTTAGTTATTATTGATATTAATATGCCTAAAATGGATGGTGTTGTTTTTCTTAGAAACCTAATGAGACTTCATCCTATGCCAGCTGTTATTATATCTAGTGAAACTGTAAGAGGTAATGATATTTTTGATGATGGAGCAGTTGGTTTTATTCCTAAACCAGAAGCAAATGAAGAAATATCTTTATTTGCTAATAGAATTAAAGATACATTGTTAAACTTAACATTTTTACTAAAAAGATATACATTAAAAAAACCAAAAGCAATAAAAGAAAAATTACAATCTCAAAATAATAAAGAAATAAATAGAAAAGTTCACCCTGATGAAGTAATTAAATTAAATCCAGCATTGTTTGCTGGACAAAAAGTAATAGGCATAGGGTCTTCAACTGGAGGTGTTGAATCATTATTAAAAGTTTTTAAAGCTTTACCGTCTAATTTACCTCCTATAATTATTACTCAACACATTCCTTATGGGTTTTCTAACTCTTTTGCACAACGTTTAAATGACCATTCCCAAGTTTGTGTGAAAGAAGCAAAAAGTAATATGACTTTAGAAAAAGGACATGCTTATCTTGCACCTGGTAATATGCATTTAAGTATTGAAAAAGTTACTAATGGTGTATATAAAACTAAATTATTAGACACAGTAAGAGTTAGTTTACATAAGCCAAGTGTTGATGTTATGTTTCGTTCTTTAAATAATGTAATAGGTAGTAGTGCTATGGCTATTATGATGACAGGTATGGGAGATGATGGAAGTATTGCTATGAAAGAATTACATAATAATACAGCTTATACTATTGCACAAAACGAAGAAAGTTGTGTAGTATTTGGAATGCCAAAAAAAGCTATAGAAGCTGGTGCAATAGATGATATAGTTCATTTAAATGATATATCTAAATATATTATAAATTTTTCACAAGGTAAAAAAGGTATTTAATAAATAAATTGTTAAATTTACTATACACTTATTAGTTTGGAAATTATAGTTTCCAAAAGTAAAATATATTAAAAGGCTAATATTGAAATATCCACTTGATTTTGAAGACACATTTGAACAAACTTATTTATTCTGGTTATCTAGATTTATTAGAAGTAAAATCACATCTCTTTCAAATCAAGAAGTAAAAGATAAAAATCGTTTAGCAAAAATTTTACAAGAATTAGTAAAAGGTTTTGATTTTATTGATGATTTAAATCTTATTATTAAAGAAGTTAGAAATATTGGAATTAATAGTATTCATGTATATTTTATTCCACTTACAAAATTATATAAGTTTATGAAAAATTATGGAGCATCTTCAATGAAAGAAATTGATGAAGAATTACTAAGTGATTTTTTAGCTACTGAAACTAGTGCTTTAGCAGATGCTACAAAAAAGAATTATCGAATATCTTTAATTACATTTTTTGCTTATATAGATAAGCAAAATGAAGAAAAAGATGGCTTTGTTTATAGATATGGAATTAATCTTAAAAATTGGGGAGGCTTAAGAGGAAAAAGTGGTACTAAGCTACCCTCTTTTATGCAAAAAGAAGAAATTCAAAGATTTATTAAAGGTATAGAGGCATACCCATTTAGTACAAAAACGACTGCTAGAAATAGACTTATTATAAAAATCATACTTTATACAGGTATAAGAGTTAGTGAAGCTATTAATATTGACCTAAAAGACTTTAATAAAGATGGTGATGCTTATATTATACAAGTTAGAGGAAAAGGTAATAAACCAAGAGTTGTTATGATTAAAGAAGAAATTATTAAAAATGATTTATTTTCATGGTTTGATATAAAATCTTGCGAAAATAATTTACTTTTTTGTAATCAAAAAGGAAAAGCTCTTAGTCAAGCATATATAAGCAGTATTGTAGAAAAAATACTTTTAAGCATAGGTATAAGAAAAGAAAAAAATGGTGCACATATGTTAAGACATTCTTTTGCCACCCTACTTTATCAAAAACATCATGATTTAATATTAGTACAAGAAGCATTAGGACATTCTGATATTAATACCTCACGAATATACACTCACTTTGATAAAGACAAATTAAAGAAAATTACTGATATATTCTAATTACTTAATAAATATAGGAGAATCATATGGAAGAAAAAGATTTTTTTAAGCATAAAGCACAAGATTATGAAAAAGAAGTTAAAAAAGTAGATAATGTTAAAAATATAGCTAATTTAATATTAAAAGAAATAACTTATAAAGAAGATATGCACCTTATGGATTTTGGGTCGGGTACTGGATTATTATTATCAAATATTGCACCATATGTTTCTAAAATAACTGCTGTTGATATATCTGAGTCTATGAGTAAAGTGCTTAATGATAAAAAAGATAAAATACATTGTGTTTTAGATATAAAAAAAATAGATTTATCAAAAGAAACACTTAATAAAAAATTTGATGGTATTATTTCTTCTATGACTATACATCATATAGAAAATATAGAAAAAATATTTACAACATTTTATGATATGCTTGATGCTAAAGGAAGTATTGCAATAGCTGACTTGGACTTAGAGGATGGAAGCTTTCATACTCAAGATACTGGTATATTTCATTTTGGTTTTAATAGAGATGAATTCCTTGGTATTGCACAAAAAGTTGGATTTAAAAACTTAAAAATTCAAACAGCAAGCATAATAAAAAAATCTACAGGTACATATCGTGTATTTTTATTAACTGGTATTAAATAATTTAAATCATAATAGTTATAAATTGTTACAAAAAGTATCGTAGGTTAGTGGAATAAGAAAATTGAATTAGGTGGTCTTGACAAAGAGGGACATTATACACTTACTAATCTATGAGCAAATTTAGATAATCTTTTGTCTATATTTTTACATTGGTACTGTTCAAAGATCTGTGTCAAGCTGGTAAAATAGAAGATACCAAAGGACACAGAGATGAAAATAGAAATAGATGCAGAACAATTTGCTAAAGATA
>JADGEG010000208.1 GCA_016744485.1 Arcobacter sp.
ATGTGGTATTGTGCATCTGTTGTAAGAAATGAGGAAGATATTATGAATTCATTAAAAAAATTAAATAATTTTTTACAAAAAGACGTTGGTAGATTATTATTTTTAAGGCTACTTACGGCAAAATCTATACTACAATCTGCTCTTAAGAGAAAATCTTCACTTGGAGCTCACTATATTAAGGAGAATAAATGATTAAGATTTTAATTTCATTACTGTGTTTTGCAGGATTTGCTTTTGCAAGTAGTGGAACGACGACTGGAGAAATTCCAGATATAACTTTTACATGGGTTGGTTATACAGCATTATTGATTTTTGCTATTGGCTATTATTTTGTTGCTGCTGAAGAAAAATATGAAATTGATAAAGCAAAACCAGCTTTATTTATAGGTACATTTATGTTTATGTTAGTTGCTTTTTATTATTTTATAAATGATATGAATATGAATTTAGTTCATACTCAAGCACAGCATTTAATTTTAGAAATTGCTGAAATATTCTTTTTCTTATTTGTTGCTATGACTTATATTGAATCATTGATTCATATGGGTGTATTTGATAGATTAAAATATAATTTAATATCAAAAGGTTATACATACAGACAACTTTTTTGGGTAACAGGATTTATAGCATTTTTCTTATCTCCAATTGCTGATAATTTAACAACTGCTCTTATTTTATCAACAGTCTTAATTACAATTGAAAAGAAAAGATTAGACTTTTTAGTACCAGGTGCTATTAATATAGTTGTTTCTGCAAATGCAGGTGGAGCTTGGTCTCCTTTTGGTGATATTACAACACTTATGGCTTGGACTGCTGGTAAAGGAAGTTTTACAGATTTTATGTTTTTGTTTCCAGCTTCAATTATTGGCTATTTAGTAACTGCAGTTATATTAGCTAGATTTGTTCCAAGTGAAGTTCCTGCTTTTGATATTACAAAAGAAACAAAACCTCAAATGGCAAAAGGTTCTAAATTTGTTATTTTTCTTGGTATATTTACAATATTCTCTGCTGTAATGTCTCATCAAGTTTTACATTTACCTGCAATGTGGGGAATGATGTTTGGTTTATCTTTACTTAAATTATATGCTTATAGTTTAAAAGTAAAATATGGAGTAGATCATTTTAATATTTTTCATTCTATGTCAAAAATTGAAAATAATACTTTAATGTTTTTCTTTGGTATTTTAGCTGCTGTTGGTGCTTTATATTTTATAGGTTGGTTAGGGCTTGCCGCAATTGTTTATGATCCAAATGTTTTAGGACCAACATGGTCAAATATTGGAGTTGGATTTTTATCTGCAATTGTTGATAATGTTCCTGTTATGAGTGCTGTTTTAAAAGCAAGTCCTACTATGGATTTATCTCAATGGATGTTAGTTACTTTAACAGCTGGTGTTGGTGGTTCTCTCATTTCTTTTGGCTCTGCAGCTGGTGTTGGTGTTATGGGAAAATTACATGGTATTTATACCTTCGGGGCTCATATGAAATATTCTTGGATTATTTTAATAGGATACATTGTGTCTATTATTGTTTGGTATATTCAGTATGAAATATTAGGTATTGGAATTTAAAGTAATTTTTTATTTAAAAAGTTACTTCTCAAGGTAAAATATATATTTTATTTTACCTTGTATGACAAGAATAGAGATCTTATTGAATTATAATATTCGTTTAAGGGTATTTTCCTTTATCATAATAAAGTGTTTTATAGCCCCTACAATATGAATAAATACTAATCCCATAGTTAAAAACGATAAAAAACCATGAACTTTTATTGATAGTATATCATCGTGACTTTGGATCAAGCTTAAATTAGTAGTTTGTAAAGCATCTAGATATCCACCTATAAACATTGTAACAATACCACTAAGTCCTATAAGAAGTAGTAAAATATAAAATGAATTATGAATAATTATTACTAATTTGTCATTAAATTTTGAACCAGTTTTTAAATTAGCTGGTCTTTTTGATTTAAAAAACATAATACTTCTTATGATTGTTAATATAAATAATAATAATCCAAGTACAGCATGTGGTTTTAAAAGTTCTATTTTATTATTGACATTAAGACCATCCATAGATAAACCTAAAATAAATATTGATATTATTAATAATGCTGATAACCAATGTATAATAATAATTCCTTTACTATATTTATCATTTAAATCATTTTTTACACTACTGCTCATAAGTTTTCCTTTATTGTTTAATAAAAAACATTATAATAAACAAGATATAAATATGTGTTTAAAATTAATATTTAATTAACACTAAAATACTAAAATATAAAGCTTTAATAAAAAAACTACAGGTTTGTTTATGGAAAATATTAGTATGATCAGTATTATTTCAATTGCCCTATTAGGTTCATTTGGACACTGTGTTGGAATGTGTGGTGGAATTGTACTTGCATATTCTAGTACAAAGATAAAATCGTCGTGGTCTAAAAAAATACAAGCATTTGCTCATTTATTATACTCTTTTGGTAGAATTACAACTTATACTACAATGGGTGCTATATTTGGTGGTATTGGTAGTGTTCTTGCTTTTAGTAGATTTTCGAGTGGTCTTTTTTTGATACTTACAGGCTTTTTAATGTTTTTAGTAGGATTATCTCTTTTAGGTAAAATAAAAATTTTGACATTAGTTGAGCATTCTTGTTCTAAGTTACCTTTTTATCAAAAAATGTTTAGATTTTTGATTAAAAAACATTCATTATCAAGTTTTTATTTTTTAGGTGTTCTAAATGGTTTACTTCCTTGTGGTTTAGTATATGTATTTGCAATAAGTGCATCTAGTACAAGAAGTGTTGCTTGGGGTGCTTTTGTTATGTTTATTTTTGGAGTATGTACTATTCCTGCTGTTTTTTCTTTAGGATTTTTTATTGGCTTATTTAAACAATCAGGTTTAAGAAATATTTTTATTAAACTAGCTTCATATTTAGTTATTGCATTTGGTATTTATAC
>JADGEG010000040.1 GCA_016744485.1 Arcobacter sp.
TAAACCATCTTTTATAAGTACTTGTGCTTTATTTCGGCTGTCTGTGATTTTATTTTCTACTAAGTAATTATCTAATCTAATCATTTTTTCCCTTGTATTATTTTAGATAAAAAGAATAAACCTTTTATTCTTTTAAAAAAAGATAGAGATGTATATCTATATGATCCAATTACAAATAAAAAAATAAAAGAAAATTTTAGATTTTTAAAAAACTTCAAAACTTCAATTTTAATTTTTAGAGATCCTAAAAAAGAGCAAACATTAAACATAGATAAAAATAAAAGCTGGTTTTGGAATCCTGTTAAAACATTTTGGCGTTCATATATTGAAATAGGATTTTTAACTTTTTTTATTAACCTTTTTGCTCTTGCTGTCCCTTTGTTTACTATGAGTGTTTATGATAGAGTTGTACCAAATAATGCTACTGAAACACTTTTTGTATTAGCAAGTGGTGTTGTTGTGATACTGCTTTTTGATATATATTTTAAATCTGTACGAAATCATATCATAGAAAAAGTAGGTAAAAAATTAGGAGTGCATTTAGAAGAAGAACTTATGAGAAGAGTTTTACAAATACAAGCACAATATGATAGTATGCTCGTTGGTACTAAGGCTAATTTATTTAGAGAACTACATCAAATTAGAGATTTTATTGCTACAAAATCAATCTTACAAGTTATTGACTTACCATTTTTCTTTATAGCTGTTGCTGTTATATTTATAATATCACCTGCTGTTGCTACTGTGCCTATTGTTGTTGCATTATTTATTGTTATTTTTAATATTATTATGCAAATTCCAATATCAAATTTAAGTAAAAAAAATATAGAAAATGTACAATCAAAACATAGTTTTTTAGTTGAAAGTATACAAGGTAGTGAAATAATAAAACTATCAAATGCAAGTGCTACTAAACTTTTTAACTGGAGAAAACTGGTTGCTCTTACAGATTCTATTGCTTTAAAAATTCAATCATTAAATGTATTTTCGATGAATTTATCACAAACAATAGTACAGTTTGTTACTATGCTTGTTATTGTTGTAGGAGTTTTTGAAATAGCAAATAAAAACCTAACTGTAGGGGGTTTAATAGCTGTTACTATTTTAACAAGTAGAGCAATGGTGCCTATTATTCAAACATCCATGATGCTAATTAAACTAAAAGAAATCAAAGAATCCTTAAACAATATAAATGACTTTTGGCATTTACCACTAGAAAATGATAAAAATTTAGAAATAGGAATTGGAAAACTAAAAGGTGATATAGAGTTTTCAAAGGTAAGTTTTTTTTATAAAAATAGTAAATATCCTTCATTAGATGATTGTTCATTAAAAATAAAATCAGGGGAAAAAGTGGGTATCATAGGTCAAACAGGTGCAGGAAAAACGACTTTTTTACGGCTTTTAACAGGTCTTGATATGTCATCAAAAGGTAGTATATTTTTAGATGGTCATGAAATATCGACCCTGCATCCTGTAGAAATTCGTCAAAACATTGGTGTTATGCCTCAAGAGCCATTTTTATTTTCAGGAACACTAAAAGAAAATATTGAGCTACAAGCACCAATCAGTAAAGAAAGAATGATGGAGCTTATTAAAATAACAGGTTTAGAAGATTTGGTTAAAAAAACAGGACAAGGTGATGCCTTGCAAGTAGGTGAAAGAGGTTCTAATTTATCTGTAGGTCAAAGGCATTTAGTTGCCCTTGCTCGTGCTATTTTAAAAGATCCTTCGATATTAATCTTAGATGAACCTACAACAGGCTTAGACATAGGTTTAGAAAAAACTATTATTTCTCATATGAGAGAAATATTACATAATAAAACTCTAATAGTTATAACTCACAGATTTGCAGCCTTAGAATTAGTAGATAGAGTAATAGTTTTAAATGATGGTAAGATTGTAGCAGACGGTCCTAAAAATTCTGTGCTAAATGCACTACAACAACAAAAGAAATAAATATGAATAATAAATTATTTGAAGAGTCATCTTGGAATTATTATATTTCTGTTGTTCCTATTATGTTGTTTTTTACGATTTTTATTATTTGGGCTTCTATTAGTGAAGTTGAAGAAGTTGTAAGAGGAAGTGGAAAAGTTGTACCTTCTGGAAAAACAAAGATTTTACAAAACTTTGAAGGTGGAATAATAGCTGAAATTAAAGTAAATGAAGGTGATGTTGTTAAAAAAGGACAAATTATTTATACTTTGTCAAATGCTTTTTTTAAAGCTGATTCTATAAGTAAAAAAATGGATTTATTATCATATAGAGCAAGAGAAATTAGGCTAAAAGCTTTTATAGATAATAAAAATAAAATAATTTTTCCAAAAGAAATGATGAAAAAAATACCAGATATTATAGCAAATGAAAAAAGAATATTTAATGAAGATTTAACAAATAATCAAAATACAATAGACACAGTTAAGAATCAATTAAAACAAAAAAAATATAAATTAATCGAAATAAATACAAAGCTAAATAACCTAATAATAGAACTAAATCTAGCACAAGAAAATATGAAAATACAAGAAACATTATATAAAAATAAAGTTGTTTCTAAAAAACAATATATTAATGAATTATCCAAAAAACAAAACATAGTAACCAGACTTTCTGAAACAAGAAATAATATACCAATCATTAAGGAACAAATAAAAGAAGCTAATTATAAAATAGATACAGTAAAATCAGAAATAAGATCTAAATACTTAAATAAATATTCTATTTATAAGGCTGAAATTAATAAATTAATAGAAAAAAATAGAGCAAACTCAGATAGAGAATTAAGAAAGTTTGTAATATCACCTGTAAATGGTATTATAAATAAATTATTCTTTTATACTATTGGAGGTATCGTAAAAGCTGGTGATAAGATGGCAGAGATCACTCCTCTTGATGCATCTTTAACAATAGAGGCAAAAATTCCTACATCAAGTAGGGCTTTAATATGGAAAGAACAAAAGGTATCTGTAGAAATCACAGCTTATGATTTTTCAAAATATGGTTTACTTGAAGGAAGATTGGTATCAATTTCTCCTGATAGTTTTGAAGATAGAAGTGGAAATGTTTTTTATCTTGTAAAAGTAAAAGTAAATGTCAATAATTTTGCACCAGATTTACCAATCTTAGCAGGAATGGTAGCAAATATAAATATATTATCAGGTTCTAAAACTATATTACAATATATTCTTAAACCATTGAAAAATATAAATAAAAATGCCTTAAGTGAGAAGTAAGTGAGTGTTAAAATCTATTTATGGATACTTTATTAAAATTAATATGTAACAATAAATAAAATTTTTCAATTTTTTTTATTGTTACATATTAATTTTATAAACAAATTTAATATTATATGTTAGTATTTGTGGAATGATTTACTTAAATAGGAATATGAATGAATAATAAACACTACGATGTCATTATAATTGGTGGAGGAATATCTGGATCTGCATTATTTTATGAGTTAGCTAGATATACAAATGCAAAAAGTATATGTTTACTTGAAAAGTATGATGAACTAGCTACATTAAACTCAAAAGGCACAAGTAATTCTCAAACTATTCATGTAGGGGATATAGAAACAAACTATACTTTAGAAAAAGCAAAGATCACTAAAAGAACTGCGAAAATGATTGAAAAGTTTTGTTTACAATATAATTTGGAAAATAAAATTATGTTTGCTCATCAAAAAATGGCTTTAGGTGTTGGTGCTAAAGAGGTTGCATTTATAAAAAATAGATATGAAGAGTTTAAAGAAGTTTTTCCTTATTTGGAACTATGGGATAAAGAACAAATTCGACAATTAGAACCAAAATTAGTTTATGCCAACAAAGAACAAACACAAGATAGACCTGAACCAATTTTAGCAATGGGTGCAAAAAATGAATATACTACGGTTGATTTTGGTGCAATGACAAAAGAAATGGCAAAAGCTGCTAAAACTCAAGAGAATGTTATTACTGATATATTTTATAATGCTGAAGTTGAAAAAATTGAAAAAGTAGACAATGTTTATAAGGTAACAACTATATCAAAAACAGAGTTTACATGTGATTTTGTTGTTGTAAATGCTGGAGCTCATTCTTTATATTTAGCTCATAAAATGGGCTATGGAAAACATATGGGTTCTTTATCTATGGCAGGTAGTTTTTATATTACAAATGATAAGTTTTTAAATGGAAAAGTTTATATGGTTCAAAACAACAAATTACCATTTGCAGCTCTTCATGGAGATCCTGATATTTTATGTGATGGAAGAACAAGATTTGGACCAACTGCTTTAGCTTTACTTGTCCTGGAAAGATATAAGGGTTTTAAAACATTTTTTCAATGTTTTAAAACTATGAATGTAGATGGAAATATATTAAAAATATTTTGGGATTTAATAAAAGATAGTGAAATAAGGTCTTATGTTTTTAGAAATTTCTTGTTTGAAATACCAGGTATTAATAAAAGTTTATTTGTAAAAGATGCACAAAAGATAGTTCCTTCTTTAAGTGTTGATGATATTGAATATGCTAAAGGTTTTGGAGGTGTTCGTCCACAAGTCTTAGACAAAGAACAGCAAAAATTGATGCTAGGAGAAGCTTCTATTAACCCAGGAAATGGAATACTTTTTAATATGACTCCAAGTCCAGGAGCTACATCTTGCTTAGGAAATGCAGAAAGAGACCTTAAGATTATTATTAAATATTTAAATTTAAATTTTGATGAAAAAACTTTTGTAGAAGAATTAACTGATATATATTGACCTAGTTAAACAATATTGATATAATGTAAACTTATATTTAAAATAAAGTTGAACTATGAATGATATCAATAATAATTTTTTAAAACACTTATCTATTTTATATGTTGAAGATAATAGTTCTATTCAAGAAGAAGTTGTTTATTTCTTAAAAAATAGAGTTAGCAAACTTTTTATTGCTTCTAACGGTGAAGAAGGTTTAAAACTATTTAAAGAAAAGAAACCAAATCTTATTGTTACAGATATCTCAATGCCAATATTAGATGGAATTGAAATGTCAAAAAAAATTAGATTTTTTGATAAAGAAATACCTATTATAGTTGTTAGTGCCTATAACGACTCAGAATATTTAACTGATGCGATAGATATAGGCATTGTTAATTTTTTAATGAAACAATTAAATTTATTTAAACTAAATGAAATTTTAGAAAAAATTTCAAAAAATATGAAAATAGAAAAAGAAAATAAACAGATGAAATTACTTTTGGAACAATATAAAAGTATTGCTGATGAAAGAGAAATTATTTCTATAATAGATTTAAATAAAAAAATTATATATGCAAATCAACCATTTATAAAAATTTCTGGCTATAAAAAAGAAGATCTACTTGGACAAAATTATCAATTTTTACAAGACAATAATCAAGATAAAGAACAATATATAAAAATTTGGAATACAATTAATAATGAGAAAAAAATTTGGAGAGGAGTGTTGAAAAATGAAAATAAGAATAATAAAATATATTATCTTGATACACTCATAAAACCTATATTTGATGATGAAGAAAATATAAAAGAATTTATTGCTATGAGTCATGATATAACATCTTTAGAAAAAACAAAAATATTTTTAAAAAACAAAAACACACAACAATCTTCAAATTTAAATGATGCACTTTTTAATTTAGAACAATATGAAAAAGGTATAAATGCAAATAATATTGTGTCAAGAACAGATACTAAGGGTATGATTACTTATGTAAATGAAGAATTTATAAAAACAAGTGGCTATACGAAAAAAGAATTATTAGGAAAATCTAATAATATTCTAAGACATAAAGATATGGAAAAGCAAATATTTAAAAACTTATGGTTTACAATTAAAAATGGAAAAATTTGGAAAGGCGTAATAAAAAATAGAAATAAATTAGGAAATTCATATTATGTTAATTCTGTTATTTTACCTATTTTTAATACTAAAAATAAAATTGTTGAGTACCTAAGTATTACCCATGATATTACACAAACCATAAACCTTAATAAAGAACTAGAGTATGGACAAAGAGAAATCATCTATAAAATGGGCGAAATATGTGAAACAAGAAGTCAAGAAACAGGTTATCATGTAAAAAGAGTAGCTCAATATTCAAAGCTTTTGGCTAAATTATATGGTTTAAAACCTTATGATATAAAATTACTTTTTATAGCTTCCCCTATGCATGATATTGGTAAGGTTGGTATTTCTGATAAAATATTAAATAAAACTACCAAGTTAAACTTAGAAGAGTGGGAAATCATGAAAACCCATAGTAATATAGGGTATAAAATATTAAAAGACTCAAATAGAGAATTTTTAAAAGCAGCGGCTATTGTTGCTTATGAACATCACGAAAAATGGGATGGTTCAGGATATCCCCGAGGATTAAAAGAAACAAGTATTCATATATACGGACGAATTACTGCCTTTGCTGATGTATTTGATGCCTTAGGAAGTAATAGATGCTATAAAAAATCATGGACATTAGATAAAATTTGTAAATATATGCAAAATGAAAAAGGAAAACAATTTGAACCTAAAATAATTGATTTATTTTTTGATAATATTGAAGAATTTGTAAAAATTAGAAATAAATATATAGACTAAAATTATTATACAATTTTTTAAAAACAAGATATAATACTTAATAAACATATTTAAGGAAATAAAATGAGAATTCAAGTTAATAATACTATGTTTTGTCTAGTTGATGTACAGGAGAGACTTTTTCCTTTGATGAACAATCAAGACTTAATAGAAAAAAATCTTTTAACTTTAATAAAAGGTTTAAAATTACATAAAATACCTTTTATAATAAATGAACAATATAAAAAAGGTCTAGGACAGACTATTTCTAGTATAAACGCTCTAGTTTCAGAAGATTTACATTTTGAAAAAACTACATTTTCATCTTGTAAAAATGAAAATACTTTAGAAAAAATTAAAAGTATGAATAAACAATTCATAATAGTTGCTGGCATTGAAACTCATGTCTGTATTTTACAAACTTGTTTGGATTTATTAGATAACGGTTTTACACCTGTACTTGTAACAGATTGTGTGAGTTCACGCACACAAAATAATACAAGTATGGCAATAAAAAGATTAATTCAAGCAGGAGTTATACCTACAACATATGAATCAATTTTATTTGAATTAACAAAAAGTTCAAAAAATCCTGTATTCAAAGAAATATCAGCACTAGTAAAGTAACAATAATAAAAACTATAAAAAATAATAGGATATATATTTGACATATTTAAAAATACTTGGACAAAAAAAATTAAAAGGAAGTATAGATATATCTGGTGCTAAAAATGCATCTTTACCTTTAATTGCAGCTATGATTTTAGCCAAAGATGAAGTTCTTATAAAAAACATCCCTAATGTTGTAGATATTAATACCTTATTAAAATTAATTGTTAAATTAGGTGGAACATTTAATAAAAAAGATAATAAGTTAAGAATAAGTACTAAAGCATTAAATAGTACAAAAGCAAATTATGATATTGTAAAAACTATGAGAGCATCTATTTTAGTACTAGGTCCTTTACTTGCTAGATTTGGACATTGTGAAGTATCACTTCCTGGTGGTTGTGCTATTGGTCAAAGACCTGTTGATTTACACTTAAAAGCACTAGAGCAAATGGGTGCAAAAATTACTATTAACCATGGTTATATTGAAGCTGTTTGTAAAGACGGATTAAAAGGTGCAAAAATTGTATTTGATAAAGTCACCGTTGGTGGCACGGAAAATATTTTAATGGCTGCATCTTTAGCAAAAGGTGAAACTGTTATAATAAATGCTGCAAAAGAACCTGAAGTTATTCAACTTTGTGAGGTACTTAAAGATGCAGGAGTTGAAATACAAGGTATTGGAACATCAAAACTAATTATTCAAGGAACAAATAAAAAACTTTTAAATATAAAAAGTTTCTCTATAATTCCGGATAGAATTGAAGCTGGCACATATATGTGTGCTGCAGCTATTACTAAATGTGAGTTAACAATTAATAAAATAATTCCGCTTCATCTTGAAGCTATAATATCAAAACTTGAAGAAATGAATTGTAAGCTTATTCAAAATGAAACTTCTATTACTATTATTCCTACAAATGATATTAAACCTGTAAATATTATCACTTCTGAATATCCAGGTTTTCCAACTGATATGCAAGCACAATTTATGGCACTAGCAACTCAAGCAAATGGTACTAGCACTATTGATGAGCGATTATTTGAAAATAGATTTATGCATGTTAGTGAATTATTGCGTCTTGGTGCAAATATACAATTAAATGGTAATATAGCTACTATTAATGGAACACCAAATAAGCTAAATGCTACAGATGTAATGGCTACAGACTTAAGAGCATCTTCTGCATTAGTTTTATGTGCATTAGTTGCAAAAGGACAAACAAATATTCATAGAATCTATCATTTAGATAGAGGATACGAAAATTTAGACAAAAAGTTAAAAAATATTGGTGCAGAAGTTTCTAGATCTAATAAAACTTAGAATTACTAGAGAAACAATAAAAATTATATTTTACTATACAAAGGTCTTAACATGAAATTTGAAATATCTTTATTTAGATTTGATTGTAAATCTGATTATTTACCATATTATACACCACACTTCATAAACATAAAAGATGAAAAAAATTTATTAGATATATTAAATACTCTTAATAAAGAAAATAAATTCTCATATGAGAATAATGACTCTTTATGTCTATGTATTAATGGTATTTACACTAGTACAAGTATTACTTGTAAAGATTTATTTAAACATTTTGGTACTGATATTACAATTGAGCCATTATCTACAAGAAGATCTTACTTGGATTTATTAATAGATGATGAAGATTTTCAGGAAAAATTATTTTTGCTAAATGATTATTTAGATGAAGATGATAAAACAAATTATCAATCTTATAAAATGTACTTTTATGCTTCAAATACTTTGAACTTTGCAAAAGATTATATAGGAGATGCTTTTTTACTATTAGCTAGTGATATAATTGAAAAAAATAACTCTTTAGAAAAAGATATTTTGAATATTTGTTCACAAGTAGAATATGGAATAGAATATCATACTAGTTTAAAACATAGAATTTATAATCTTGATTGTAATATCGAAAATAAAATCAATAAACTAAAAAATAAATTAATATTAAAAAAAACAAAACATAAATATAAAATAAATAAAAATTTAAACTTTGGAGATTTTGAAGAAGTAGTTGAAGTTAAACATGATTTTGCTAACTTTAATATTGCATACTTTGAAGGTCTTAATCAAGATAAACAAACAAAATCTCTTTTAAATAAAACAAATGCAAAAATTTTAAAAATTTCTTCATTAAAAAATGACTTAGCTTTAGATACCTTTGCTTCTCATCCAATATTTACATATAAAATAGCATCTTCGATGATGCTTGATGCTTTTGATAACTCCGCTGATTTATTAATCGTTGATGATCTTGAAACCTTTAATCTTTTAGATTCAAATAGAAAAGAACTAGAAACATATTCAAACAGAGATATAATACTTCCAATACTACATAAAAATGAATTTTCTAAATTAATTTCAGGTAAGCACTCTATTATTAAGCAAAATTTGAGCAAGCATAACATCGACCCTGAATTAATATAATCATGATTTTAGGTCTTGATTATATTATAATAACGACTATTTTATTAATTCTTTTAATTCCTTTATATATTTACAGGAAAGTTTTTATTAAAAAATTTAATAAAAAACCTGATATTGGTTATTTTATAAAAGACATTACTTTTTCTTTAAAAACTAATTATCCTAAATTTGTATTTGATTTTAAAATAATTAATAAGTATTCAAATGAACCTAACTTTAAAACACAACAAATACTAATAATAGAAGATTTAATCAAACAATTTATAAAAAAAGAGTTTGTATTTAGTACACAAAAAAATGTAGAAAAAAAGTATTTATGGTTAACATATGAAGAAAATTCTAGGTTAAAAAAAGACAATAAACTACCAAGCGATTGGATGCAAAGAAAAAATGCAGCATTAAAAAGAGATAAAAATAAATGTAATAGATGTGAATATAGTGTTTCAAAAAAGAATTCTCATGCTTTATTAATAAAACAGATGAAAGATGGAGGAGGGTTTAATTTTGAAAATATTGTAATATTATGCAATGACTGTAATCGTATAATAAAATCAAATTATAATGAAAATATATATCATGATTTACATATTATGGATGAGCTTTTAAATAAGATACATAAATAAATTTAACTATATAATATACACTTATAGGGGTATAAGATTATAACACTATATAAACATCAAGAACTTATGATAAAACAAGCTAGGCTTATATTAGATAAATTTAATATAGTTTATATAGCTGCACAAACTAGAACAGGTAAAACCTTAGCAAGTATCTTTTTATTAAAAAATGATTATAAAAATATATTAGTTGTCACAAAGAAAAAAGCTATTTCTAGCTGGTTAAGTGACTTAGAACTTTCTAACACTTCTAATTTTGAAGTAATTAACTACGAATCAATTCATAAATTAAAAAAAAAAGATTTTGATGTTATTATTTTAGATGAAAGCCATAGTATAGGAAGCTACCCTAAACCATCAATAAGAGCTAAAAATATAAAAGAAATAGCAAAAGATAAAAAAATCGTATATTTGAGTGCCACACCTAGTGCTGAAACATATTCTCAGATATTTCATCAGTTTTGGATAAGTAGCTTTAGTCCTTTTAGTGAATCAAATTTTTACAAATGGTATAAAAATTATGGTCAAGATGATTGCATTATGATTCAAGGCAGAATAAGAAAACGATATAAAAAAATATATGTTGATGTTATAATGGATAAAATCAAACATCTTATGGTTAGTATGACAAAAATTGAAGCAGAATTTGATATACTTGTTCAAGAACAAATACATTTGATACAAGCACCTAATCATCTAATACAAGCTATTAAATACTTTGAAAAATATAAATCATTAACAATTGCTAATTATAAAATCCAAGCAGATATACCAAGTAGTATTATTAATAAAACTCATCAATTAAGTGGCGGTACTATAAAAATAGATGAACAAATATCTATTTTTATATCTTTACATAAAGTTAATTATTTATTAAATCATTTTCAAGATGATAACAAAATTGTAGTTTTGTGTAATTATGTTAAAGAAAGAGAACTTTTATTAAAAAAATTACCAAATAGTACACATAATGTTGATAAATTTAAAAATGAATCTTATAAATATTTTGTAGGTCATATTAAAACATTTAGTGAAGGTGTTGACTTTTCTTATGCTTCTTGTATGATTATATATTCACTTAATTTTAGTGCTACAACATATTTACAATCAAAAGAAAGATTAGCTAATAAAAAAAGAACTAAGGCAATTGTAGTGCATTATTTATTTACAAAAGATACTTTAGATGAATATATATACAAAGCAGTGACAAATAAAATTAATTTTACTTCAAGATATTATATAAATAATCTATAAAAATATATGAAAAGGAATTTAAATTTAGCTTATTTATACTAGTTTTAAAGTATCAACATTCCATCACCATAAGAAAAAAATCTATATTTTTCCTTTACAGCTAATTCATATATCTCAAGTGTCTTGTCTAAGCCAATAAACGAAGCAATAAGCATAATAAGTGTTGATTTAGGCAAATGAAAGTTTGTTAGTAAATAATTTACTTTTATAGGTTTATTTGCTGTATTTAAGAATAAATCACATTCACCTTGAATTTTATTTGTTCGTGCATAATACTCAATAGTTCTTGTAACAGTTGTACCAACTGCTAAAATTTTATCTGCTTTATCAATAGCTTTTTTAGTTGTTGTACCTATTTCAAAATATTCACTATGTATATTGTGTTCTAAAATATTATTTGTAACAACAGGCTTAAAAGTTCCAGCTCCTACATGAAGTGTTAAAAAATTTACTTTATGAGTATTTTTTAAATTTTGCAATAATTCTTTTGTAAAATGTAAAGATGCAGTTGGAGCTGCAACTGCTCCAAATTTTTTAGCAAACAATGTTTGGTAGTTTTTTTCATCTTCTTTATTATCTTCTCTATTCATATAATGAGGTAAAGGAATATGTCCTATTGTGTCTAATATTTGAACCAAAGATGAAAAATCTAATTTATTGTCATTTTGAAAAAATTCAACTATTCTTGAACCATCTTTTTTAAGTTCTATTACTTTAGCTTTTAAATTATTTTTAAAATATATTAAACTATTGATATTTACTTTACCTTTTATCATTACTAAGAATTGATTCATAAACAAAGCTTTATTAAAAAATAGTTCAACTTTCCCACCTGTATCTTTTTGTCCAAAAATTCTAGCTTTTATAACTTTGGTATCATTTAAAAAAACAGATATATTTTTTGGTAAAAAATCAAGTAAATGTTTATAAGTACTATGAATGATAGTATTTGTACTTCTATTATAAACAAGAAGTTTAGCACTATGTGCTGGGAATACAGCTTGTGAAGCTATCAGTTCTTTTGGTAAAAGATAATCATAACTTTGTGTTTTAAGAGGATCTACTTTATTCTTCATCTTCTTCTAATATTTCACTAGCTGGATTAAAAATTTTTGCTATATATATAGATACTCCATATAAAAGTATAAGTGGACCTGCCATTAAAAACTGTGTCAAAACATCAGGAGGAGTTAATAAAGCTGAAAAAAAGAAAATGATAACAACAGCATATTTAAAAAAATCTTTTAACATTCTATCATCAACTAGACCAATTTTTGCTAAGAAAAATGTAATAACTGGTAATTCAAAAGAAATACCAAAACCAAATAATAGTTTTGTAAAAAATCCAACATACTTACCAATACTTGGTAAAACTGTAACAACTGCTGAACCAAAATTAATTAAAAAATCAAAACCAAATGGTACAACGACATAATAAGCAAATGAAGCTCCTAATAAAAACATCAATGTAGCAAAAAAAACAAAAGGTAAAACTAGCTTTTTTTCGTGATCATAAAGACCAGGTGCTAAAAATAGCCATAATTGCCAAAAAATAATAGGTAAAGATAGAATAAAACCAGAAAAAAATGCAACTTTAAGTGCAGTAAAAAAGGTTTCTTGTATTTCTATTGCAACCATTTTTGAATTTTCAGGTAATACTGTTTCAACTGGAACCATCATCCAAGTTAAAAGAGGTTCATAAAATGCAAAACAAGCAAAAAATGCAAGGACTAATGTTAAAACTGAAATTAAAAGTCTTTTTCTTAAATCAGCAATATGAGGTTTTAAATCTTCAAACATTCTTTGTATCCTGTGTATTTACATTAACTTTAAATTTATTGCTATTTG
>JADGEG010000041.1 GCA_016744485.1 Arcobacter sp.
TAGTTAAAAAAAATGAAATAAAAAATGCAATACCTGCTCGTATTGAAATATACTGAAAAATATTAATATCTAAATGTCTATAAAACCAATAAAACAAATTAAGCCTTTTTTCAGGAAACATAGTTCCTTATTTTGATATAATCGCAAGAATTATAATATAATATAAATTTTAAAAGGTTTAAGTAATGAGTAAAAAAGTAATCTTAGTTATAACAGATGGAATTGGTCATAATACATCAAATAATTTTAATGCTTTTACAAATGCAAAAACTCCAACTTATGATTATATGTTTAAAAATGTGCCTCATTCTTTAATTCACACTTATGGTGAACACATTGGTCTTCCTTCTGGTCAAATGGGTAATTCAGAAGTTGGACATATGACAATAGGAGCAGGTAGAATTTTAGATCAAGATTTAGTAAAGATTAATAAAAGTATAGAAAATGACACATTAAAAAATAATACTGTTTTAAAAAATACTATAGTAAAATCTAATAATATCCATTTAATAGCTTTACTAAGTGATGGTGGAGTACATTCGCATATTAAACATATAATAGAAATAGCAAAAATTTCTAAAAATATGAATAAACAAAAAGTATTTATTCATATAATAAGTGATGGAAGAGATGTCTCACCTACAAGTGCTTGTGATTATATTCAACAAATTATAGATATTTGTGATGAACAAATACAAATTGCCAGTATAAGTGGACGATATTTTACGATGGATAGAGATAATAACTGGGATAGAATAGAAAAAGCTTATAATGCAATAGTATTTGCACAAAACAAATATAAATCAAATGACATATTAAAATATATTAGAAATTCTTATGAAAACAATATATATGATGAGTTTATAGAACCTTTATCTTTTCAAAACTATAATGGCTTTGAACAAAATGATGGTATAATTTTTTGTAATTTTAGAAGTGATAGAATTAGACAAATATCAAATGCTATTGCAAATCCAAAATTTGATAAATTTAAAGTATCTCCAATTACATTAAATATAGTTACAATGACTGCATATGATGAAAAACTTCCTTTAAATACAATATTTAAAAAAGAAATACCAAAAAATATTTTATCACAAATAATATCTAATAATGGATGTTCTCAAGTTCATATAGCTGAAACTGAAAAATATGCACATGTGACATTTTTTTTTAATGGTGGAAGAGAAGAAGAGTTTTTAAATGAAAAAAGAGTTTTAATTCCATCACCAAGTGTAGCAACATATGACTTACAAGCTCAAATGTCAGCACCACAGGTTGGTATTGAAGTTATTAAAGCTATGCAAGAAAAAAATGATTTTATAGTTGTAAACTTTGCAAATGGTGATATGGTAGGACATACAGGAAACTATGAAGCTAGTATTTTAGCCGTGCAAGCCGTTGATAAAGAATTGAATTTAATTATAAAAAAAGCAAAAGAGAAAGATTATGATATTATCATAACTTCAGATCATGGAAACTGTGAAAAAATGAGAGATGAAGATGGTAATACATTAACAAATCATACAGTTGGAGATGTTTATTGTTTTATAATTTCAAACGAAGTTAAGGAAGTGAAAACTGGAAGCTTAAACAATATTGCTAGTACTGTATTAAAATTAATGAACATAAAAAAACCACAAGAAATGAATGAAGCATTAATTTAAACCATGTCAAATACTTTAGATATTACAAGACTGATAATAAAAAATAAAAATAAAGAATTGTTAAATGTAAATTTTAAAATCACTAAATCAACTGCTATTATAGGGCAAAGTGGTAGTGGAAAATCATTAACTTTAAAATCAATTATAAATCAGATAAGCAATGAATTAAAAGTAGAATTTAATTATAAATCTACTTTTGAATTAAACAATAAAAATATTGGTTTTATTCCACAAAATCCATTTACTTCTTTGTCCCCAATGACAAAAATTTCACAACAATTTTTTTGTTCTAAAGAAAAAAAAAAAGAATTAATTAAACTCGTTGGGCTTGATAATTTTGTATTAACTAGATTTCCAAAACAATTAAGTGGTGGACAATTACAAAGAGTTGTAATTGCTTTAGCTTTAAGTAATGATATTAAAATTTTATTACTTGATGAACCAACAACAGCATTAGATAATAATTCAAAAAATGTTATACTAAATTTAATTAAGTCTTTAACTTTAACATTAGATATATTAATATTATTTGTTACTCATGACATTAGCTCAGTTCAAAACATTTGTAAAGATATAATAATTTTAAAAAATGGATACATAATAGAAGAAGGAAAAACAATGAATATATTAAATAATCCTTTAGAAAATTACACTAAAAAATTAATAAATGCAAGATTTGATAATAAAAAGTTTAGAGAATAAAAATGTTAAAGTATATATTTCTTTTTGTGACACTTGGTATAATTGCAGTAATAACATGGTTATTATTATTATACTCAAATATAAAGCTAGATGTACAAAAAATTGTTAATTATAACCCTCCTAAAACAACACAATTTTTTGATAAAAACGGCAATTTAGTAGCAAATATATTTAAAAATGAACATAGATTGTATGTAAAATATAAGGATATACCAGCTCGTATTATTGAAGCATTAGTTGCAATAGAAGATACACAATTTTTTGAGCATAACGGAATTAATCTTGATGCAATATCAAGAGCATTAATAAAAGATATAAAAGCAAGAGCATTTGTTGAAGGTGCTAGTACATTAACACAGCAATTAGTAAGAGGTTTAGTTTTAAATAGAGAAAAAAAAATAATTAGAAAAATAAAAGAAGTATTATTGGCTATTAAAGTAGAAACTGTATTGTCCAAAGAAGAAATATTAGAGCGATATTTTAATCAAATATATTTTGGACATGGTTATTATGGAATAAAAACTGCATCCTTAGGTTATTTTAAAAAAAATTTATATGAATTAAATTTAAAAGAAATTGCTATTTTAGTAGGACTTCCAAGGGCTCCTAGTTTTTACAATCCTACAAAAAATTTAAAATTTGCACTCGCACGTGCAAATCAAGTAATAACAAGACTACATACTCTTGGATGGATAAACCAAGATGAATATGAAAACTCTATTAAACTAAATCCAACAGTATATAAACAAACATTAACTCAAAATAAAGCACCTTATGTTATTGATTATGCTTTAAAAGTATTAAAAAAAGATATAGAAGATATTAAAACAGGTGGTTATTTAATAAATCTCACTATTGATTTAGATGCACAAAATATTGCAAAAGAAGCTTTAAAGATCTCATATAATAACATTTTAAAAAGAGATGAAAAACTACAAAAAAATGCTTTTAACAATGTAATAAAAGATGATAAAAAAGTTGAAGAAAATTATTTTATTGAAAAATTAAATGCCTCTATGATTTCAATTGAAAACAAAACAGGAGCTATTTTAGCATTAGTAGGAGGAATAGATTATAAAAAATCTTCTTTTAATAGGGTTGTACAAAGTAAAAGACAGCCAGGATCTGCAGCAAAACCTTTTATATATCAGACTGCTTTAGATTTAGGATATTCTCCTGCTTCACAATTAACAGATATTGGAAGAACATATGAATACAAAATTAATAATGAAATTAAAAAATGGCAACCAAAAAATTATGGTGGTAAGTTTAATGGAATAATAACATTAAGAGAAGCATTAGTTTATTCTAAAAATTTAGCAACTATTAATCTTGTAAATGAAATTGGAATGAATGAAATTTATAAAGGGTTAGAATTATTTGGGATTAGAAATATTCCTAGAGATTTATCTTTAGCTCTTGGTACATTTTCTATTTCACCCTTAGATTTAAGTAAAGCTTATAGTGTTCTTTCCAATAATGGAATTCAAGTTACACCATATATAGTTTCAAGTATTATTGATAAAAATAGTGAACTTATAGTTTTTGAACCACAAACAAAATATATAAACTCACCTGAACAAATATACTTAATGACAAGTATTTTAAAAGATGGTGTAAAAAGAGGGACAGGGAAAAGAGCACGAATAAAAGGTATGGAAGCTGCAGGAAAAACAGGTACGACAAATGATAATGTTGATGTGTGGTTTTGTGGTTTTACTCCTTCAATGCAAACTATAATATGGTTTGGTAATGATGATAATAGACAAATGAGGAAAAGTGAAACTGGAGGAAAAACAGCTGCCCCTGTATTTTCATATTTTAATTCTAAATATTTAGAATTACATCCTGAGATAGAAAGAAAATTTGAAAAACCAAAAAATGTTAAAATATCTATGATGAATAATAAAAAGGAATACTATACAGATATTTCTAAAATACCTGAAGTTCAAATTCCTATAAGTAATAATGAAAATACTATTGAGTTTTAAATTTTACTTAGCTAAGATATAATACAAAGTAAAAATATGTTAGAATCATTCTATGGAATATAAATACATAGGTAAATCAGGATTAAGAGTAAGCCCAATTTGTATGGGAACTATGACATTTGGAAGTACTACTACACAAAAAGAAGCGTTTAGTATACTTGATTGTGTATATGAACGTGGTGTAAATTTTTATGATACAGCTGAAATATACCCCATCCCTCCAAAGATTCATTATGAGGGTGAAACTGAAAGAATTGTTGGCAAATGGTTGAAAACCAAAACAAGAGATTCTATAATTTTAGCTTCAAAAGTAAGTGGAGCATCTTCTGGCTGGTTCGTTCCTACAACTAGACATGGTTTAACTGCTATTGATTCTTTTCATATTAAAAAAGCAATAGAGGGAAGTTTAAAAAGACTAGGAACTGATTATATAGATTTATACCAAATGCACTGGCCTGATGAAATTGTACCTTTAGAAGAATCTTTAAAAGCTTTTGATGAACTTGTACATGAAGGAAAAGTAAGATATATAGGAACTTCAAATGATAGTTCATATGGACTTACTAAAGCAAATGAAATATCTAAAAATCAAAACTTAAATAGATTTCAATCAATTCAAAATAATTTTTCACTTTTAAATCCAAGATTTTTAGATGAATTATCAAAAGTATGTGAAAAAGAAGACATATCGTTATTACCATATTCTCCAATAGCAGGAGGAATGTTAAGTGGTAAATATAATTTAGGTTTATTTCCTCAAGATTGTAGATTTACAGCTTATAAACAAAACAGTAGTCAAAGAGTAAGAGCTATGACGAATAGATTTGTCAACGAAAAAACGATAAAAGCTACAAAAGAATATATGAAATTAGCAAAGAGTTTAAATATAAGTGTGGTTACTTTAAGTGTAGCTTATTCTAAAAGTTTTGATTTTGTAGCTTCAACAATTATAGGTGCTAGACTTTTAAGTCAGCTTGATGAGTCACTAGAGGCTATGAATATGCAACTAAGTACTTCTACTATGGATAAAATAAAAGAAATACAAAAAAATATTATGTATCCTATGGGATAAGTATTTATTTTTTGGTTTTTCTTGATGGTAAATATTTAAAGAAAAAGTATATAACTGCTAACATAATTATTATAGTAAAGATTGACACAAAAGTAATCTCTACATCAGAAGTATTACCTCTTTGATAGTTTTTTGGTAAAAATAAAAACATACAAGAAAGTAACATAAAAGAAGAAGTCATCACAGCTATTAAGTGAGCAAAAACTCTATGAAACTTTGTTATATAAAAATCTTTTATTATCTTCCATGTAATAAAACCAGTAGTGAATATAATCACCAGAACAATGATTTTATCATAATTAGTTTCCAAATTTAAATCCTTTGATATTTTTAATTATCAAAGTATAGCTTATCTGAACTTTATCATAATTTAATATGAAAAACTTATGTCCTAGTTTTTAAAAAAAGTTTTTACATTTGATTTTATTGTTTTCACACTTACTATTCCATCTTCTTTTGCGATAACTTTTCCATTTTTAATATAAACTAAAACGGGCATACCATAAACTTTAAACCTTTTAGTTAAAGTTTTTTTATCAACATTGACTTTATAGATTTTTACATTATCTTTTGGATTATTTGCTTGGTATTTTGTTAAACTTTTACCTAAAGTATCACAAGCAGGTCACCAAGAAGCATAAAATTCTACTATAACATTTTGGTTTTTTATTTTTGTATCAAAATTATCTACAGTTAACTCTTCAAAAGCAAATATTTGAACAATACAAAAAAACATTATTAGTAATATTTTTTTCATTTTTTCTCCTTTATAGTTTTAAAAAGATTTTAACACATTTTTGTGTATTATGTGTGTACTAAACTTAAACAATTATAATTTAGGCATGTACAAGGATAATAATGAAGTTTATATTTTATTTATTTTTGTTAACTTGTAATCTATCTTTTGCAAGTAACTTAAAAGCAAATTTTAAATATATAGCAAGTTCAGGTGTGAATGATTTAGTTTATAATGATTCTAAGTTATATGTAGGTACATCTAAAAATCTTGTTAATATATTTGATACAAACACTAAAAAATTAATACAAAATATAAAAGTACCAAAAGTCAAGGACTTTATGGAAGATGAAATTGATGCTAAAATTTACTCACTTGATGTATATAAAAATAAGATTTTAATTACGGCACAAGGAAATAGGGGATATAGGAAAATATATCTTTATTTTAATAATGAATTAGAATTACTAATATCAGATAATAAAAAACTATATATGAAGCAAGCAAAGTTTATAAATGAGTATACAATAATAGTTGCCTTATTAAGCAATCAATTATTTTTATATAATCTAAGAGATAATACAATAGTATGGGAGAAGCAAATATCACAGTCTAGTTTTTCACATTTTATTTTGAATGAAGATAAAAACAGTCTTATTCTTGCAGATGAAAGTGGAACTTTAAAACAAATAAATGTTAAAAATGGTAAAATTATAAAGACCTATTTTGGATTAAATGTTGATAATGTTTATCAGGTTGATTTTAAAAATGATCTTGTTATAACAGCTGGGAAAGATAGACGTTGTGCTATCTTTAATAATAAGAATTTAGACTATTACTATAAAAAAGCTGATTTTTTAATATATAGTGTTGGGCTAAGTCCAAGCGGGAAGATAGCAGCTTTTGCGAATGATGAGAACAATAATATTACAGTTTTTAATACAAATACAAAAGAAGAATTGTTTGTACTTAAAGGACATAAATCAACTCTTACGAATATAGTTTTTATAAATGAAAATGAATTATACAGTTCAAGTGATACAAATGAAATATTGTATTGGAAAATAAACTAAAGGAAAATAAATGAATATATCAAGTATAGTTGTTAAAACATTGCCGAAAAACTTGGATCAAGTATTACAAGACATAAAGTCTTGTGGAGTTTGTGATTATCATGTGCATGATGATAAAGGTAGAATTATTGTGACTATTGAAGGACAGAGTGTATCAGATGAAATGAAAAAGCTAAGAGTCATTGAAAGTATTCCAAAAGTAATAAGCGCTGATATGCAGATGGCTTATAGTGAAGATGAATTAGATGATCATATAGATGTTCTGAAAAATTCAGATGCAGTACCTCATATGTTACATGATGATGATTTAAAACCTGAAGATATCATATATAACGGTGATTTAAAGCATAAAGATTTAGAAGGTTTTGCTAAACAATTTGATAATACAAAAAAATAATATGTTAAGAATCTATTTTTATGTTTAATATTGTTTTATTAGAACCTCGAATACCTGGAAATGTAGGAACGATTGGAAGATTAGCTTTTGCTTTAAATTGTACTTTACACTTGATAAAACCTTATGGTTTTGGTGACATTACAAAAAAAGAAGTTAAAAGGGCTGGCTTAGATTATTGGAATGATTTGGATTTAAAAGAATATGATAATATTGAACACTTTTTGAAAATAAATCCACTTTCTAATAAACACTTTTTTGCAACAACAAAAACACAGCAAAATTACTTTGAAGTAAAATTTTGTGTAAATGATTTTTTATATTTTGGACGAGAAGATGCGGGCTTACCAAAGAACTTATTAGAAAAAAACAAAGATAATTGCATAACAATTCCCATGAAAAATAATGCTCGAAGTCTAAACTTAGCAAATAGTGTCTCTATTATTGCTTATGAAGCTTTACGACAAAATTATATTAATTTTAAGATCTAATTATGTTAAAAATTCTTGTCTTAGAAGATGATATATTATTTTCACAAACTTTAGAAGATTTTTTATGCCAAGAAAATTTTGAAGTACACTTGGTATATGATGGGCAAAAAGCTTTGGAGTTATCTTATGAAAATGTTTATGATTTATACTTATTTGATATTAATCTACCAGATTTAAATGGGCTAGATTTATTAAAAATATTAAGAAAAAATCAAAACACAACACCTTGTATTTATCTTACTTCTTTTAAAGACAAAGATACACTTAAACAAAGTTATATTAATGGTTGTGATGATTATTTAAAAAAACCAATTGATTTAGATGAGCTTCTTTTAAGAATAAAATCTGTACTTAAAAGAAGTGGTAATAATTTTGATACTTTAGTTTTAAAAGATAATATTACATTTGATCCAAATACAAAAAGACTTTATAAAAACAATATTGATATGAATGTATCTTTTAAGGTCATAAAGCTCTTAGAACTATTTTTAAATAATAAACATAATATCATCACAAAAGACATGATTATTGCTAAACTTTGGAACTTTGAAGACAATTATAGCAATGGAGCCATTAGAGTATATATCCATAGTCTAAAAAAAATTTTAGGTAAAAATTCAATACAAAGTATTAAAGGTTTTGGATATAAAATTGAATTATAAAAGAAAAACTTTTTTATTATCACTTTTTATTATTTTATCTTTCATTTTATCTTTTATGGCTTATATGCAGTATATTATACTTCATAATGATTATCTAATAGTAAACATATTTTTAGTTTTTTTTATTTTATTTATTGTATCACTATTGTTTTTTTATATTCTAAGTAAACCCCTATTGGATAACTTATTTAAAAGTGATGATAATTTACAACAAAATGTAGAACAAACACTTCATGAAATCAATATTCCAATTGCTACAATAAAGATGAATACTCAAATCTTAGAAAAAAACTTAAAAAATGAAAAAAATTTATTAAGACTACATCGTATTACTTTAGCATCAAATAACTTATTAGAACTTTATGAAAATATGGAATATAAAATCAAAAAAGAAATAGATAACATAGAAACTACAGTTTTTTATTTAAGTGATATTCTTCAAAAAAGTATAAAAAAATTTGAAGATATAAAAAATGATATAAAAGTTATTGTTGAGATTGAAAATATTAAATTAAATTGTGATTTAAAAGGTTTTGAAATAGTACTTGATAATCTTATTTCTAATGCAATTAAATATAATATAAAAACAAATGGCACTATATCCATAAAAACAAAAAATACAAACTTGTATATTTATAATACAGGAAAAGAAATTGATACTAAAAATTTATTTATTATTTTTGATAAATATTATCAAGAAAACTCCATTTATAAAGGTTTAGGTTTAGGTTTAGGTTTATACGTAGTAAAAGAATTTTGTGATAAGCATAAAATTATTATAAAAATAAAAAGTAATGATAAAGGAAATACATTTATCTTAGATCTTAAAAATATAATTTATTTGTAGAAGAAAATATACCCACTCACTACTTACACACTTTGATTTATTATAATTTTTTGTTAAGATGTAAATGAGCTTCATAAAAGAAGGGCAGAAAAATGCAAATAAAATTAAACTGTGATATGGGCGAGGGTTTTGGTATATATACTTTAGCTGATGATGAAAAAATTATGCCTTATATTGATATGGCAAACTTAGCTTGTGGTTTTCATGCAAGTGATGCTTTAACCATGAGTAAATCTATTGCTTTAACTAAAAACTACAATGTGCAAATAGGGGCTCATCCCTCATATCAAGACTTAGTAGGTTTTGGAAGAAGGTCGATTGTTTGTTCGCAAGAAGAAATAAGTGCAATTGTTTTATACCAAATAGGTGCATTAAATGCAATATGTCAAAGCTATAATACAAAAATAACTTATGTAAAACCACATGGTGCTTTATATAATGATATGATGAAAGATGAAAATATTTTTAAAGCTATACTCTTAGCAATTTCAAAATATGATACAAATCTTAAATTAATGATTCTATCAAGTTCCAATAATAATAAAAATCAAGCTTTAGCTTTATCTTATGGTATTAATCTTATTTTTGAAGTTTTTGCTGATAGAAATTATAATGACGATGGAACACTTGTTTCAAGAGATAATTCACATGCTGTTATTTGTGATATAAATATTGTAAAACAAAGACTTGTTAATTTAAAAAAAGGCTATCTTTTAAGTATAAATGAACAAAAATTAAAAATGCAAGTGCATAGCTTATGTGTTCATGGGGATAATAAAAATTCTTTAGAACTTATTTTATCATTAAGAGAGGTACTAAATGAAGATTAAAATAGCCTCAGCAGACAGTATAATTATATATTTTGGAGATAAAATTTCTACAGATATTTTTAAAAATGTAAATAATTTATATAAACATTTATTAAAATCAAATATAAAAGGTATTTTAGAAATTATTCCATCATATACAAGTATTTTTATACGATATGATATCTTTGTGTATGATTTCTTAAGTATTAAAACATTTATTTTAAATATAAAAAATATAAAAGATATAGAAACACAAAGTCAAAATATAATAACAATAGATGCTTATTATGCAAAAAAAGTTGGTTTTGATTTAGAAAATATTTCTAAACAAACAAATTTAAGTATAAATGAAATAATGAATTTACACTCTAATAAAATATATGATATTTATGCCATTGGCTTTTTACCAGGTTTTGCATATATGGCAAATGTAGATAAACAAATACGAGTTCCAAGGTTAAAAAGTCCAAGAAAACTAGTACCTAAAGGTTCAGTATCAATTGCAAATGAACAGACATCAATATATCCACAAAATTCACCTGGAGGTTGGAATATTATAGCTAGAACTACTTTTACATTATTTGATAAAAATTTAGAAAATCTAAGTCCTTTAAAAGTAGGTGATAAAATAAAATTTAATCCTATTTCAAAAGAAGAATTTTTAAAGCAAGGTGGTATCTTATGAGTTTAGAATTACTGAACAATCCAATACTTGCTACCATTCAAGATATAGGACGATTAAAATATACTAATCTTGGAGTTAGTGTTTCAGGTGCATTAGATGAATATGCTTATTTAATGGCAAATAAAATTTTAGATAATGATTTAGATGAAAATATTATTGAAATTTTTTTCTCAAATGTATCATTTAAAGTTTTAAATGATATTCAAGTTGTAATAACAGGAGCAAAATGTGAGTTTTTTATAAATGATAAACTGTACAAAACCTGGAAGAATTATATACTCAAAAAAGGTGATATTATAAAAATAGGTAAAATAATTGAAGGTTCTAAGGTTTATCTAGCCATTAAAGGTGGCTTTGCTATTCAAAAAGAATTATTAAGTAATTCTACGACTATTAAAGAAAACCTTGGAGGTTTAGATGGAACTAAGCTTAAAAAAGGAGATATCTTAGCTTCTCGTATGAAAAAAAGAACCTACAATAAACATCTTAAAGAAAAATATATCCCAACTTACAATGGTATTTTAGAACTTAGAGTGATATTATCATATCAAAATGATTTTTTTAATAAGAAAGAACAAAATAAGTTTTTTAATAATACTTATACAATAACTAATGATTTTAATAGAATGGCATGCAAATTAGAAGGTGAAGCTATTTTTTGTGATATTAGCGGTATTGTTTCTGAAGGTATTGCTTTTGGCAGTATACAAATCCCAAGTGATGGTAAACCAATTATTTTATTAAAAGAAAGGCAAACAATAGGAGGCTATCCAAAGATTGGCTCAGTTTTAAATATAGATTGTTTTAAATTAGCACAAAAAAAAGCTAAAATGCAAGTAATATTTAAAAAAATATCTTTAAAGGAAGCTCAAGATGAAATGAAAAAATTTTATAAAATTTTTTATTGATTTTTATTATTTTTCATTTATGTAAAAACTTTTTATTGTATCAGCATAATTTTATTTTGTTAAAAAATTTAATTTTAGGATTAAATATAAAAAATTTAATTTTTTATATTTAATTTGTAATTGTATGTTTTGATGCTGTAACTACAGCCTATTAATTACAACCACAACCGCTACTTTTTGGTTTTGCAGGATTAGAAGAAGTAGAACAAGCACTTACCCCTGCAGGTGTTGTTGGTTGAATAGAGGCATTTTCAACACTATTACTAACTTCATTAATAAAAGCGATTAAACTCTCAGTTGCTTTCATATATCTTTTAGCAGATACACTTTCAGGAGCAAAATAAACTATTGGTTTACCAGTATCTCCACCTTGCCTAATAGCTGGTTCTATTGGTAAATTTCCAAGTACTCTTGTATTATATTCTTTAGCTAATTCATCACAAGTACCTTGTCCAAAAATATCAGATTCTGTTTTACATGAAGGACAAATAAAACCACTCATATTTTCAATAATTCCGCCTACTGGAATATTTAGTTTCTTAAACATATCTAGAGATCTTCTTGAGTCATCTAAAGCAACATGTTGAGGAGTAGTAACATTAACACCACAAGTAATTGGAACACTTTGAGCTAATGTTAACTGAGCATCACCAGTTCCAGGAGGCATATCAATAAATAAAATATCTAACTCTTCCCATAAAATATCTCGAAGTAATTGTTGAATGGCTTTCATAATCATTGCCCCTCTCCAAATTAAAGCTTGACCTTCTTCCATTAGTGAACCCATGGACATAACATCAACACCATAAATTTTAAAAGGTTTTGCTTTATTTCCAAGAACTTCAACTTCTTGCCCTTGTAAACCCATCATACGAGGAATATTAGGACCATAAATATCAGCATCCAAAATACCAACTCTTTTTCCTTGCATAGCTGCTGCAATTGCAAGATTTACTGTTGTTGTTGATTTACCAACACCACCTTTCCCACTACTAACCATTACAAAGTTTTTAATTTGAGGTGCTATATTGCTACCATTTGTAGAATTGCTTTTTTCAGTAGGTGCTATAGGTTTATTTATATTTACAGTTGTATCTTTAAATCCTATCTTTTTTAAACTGCTTATTACGTTGAGTCTAATTTCTTCTTCAGTTTCATTTGAACTTGAAGGAATATCAATATCTATAATACAGCTATTGTCATTAACTATTTTAATATTTTTTATAAAATCAAAATCTACAATAGA
>JADGEG010000209.1 GCA_016744485.1 Arcobacter sp.
CATATGAAGTTTATGAACAAGTAAATCAATATTTGCAAAATAAAGATTTTCATATTTATAATACTAAAGAATTTTTTACTTTAGCTTTAAAATATAATTTTAATGAAGAAAGAATTAATAATTTTTTAAAAGGAAATATTTTAGATTCATGTGATGAGGGTTTATATTTTGAAACAATAGTACCACAAGGATATATTGCTATTTGTCATTATTGCAAAATAAAAAATACTCAAGTAAAAATTTTAGTAGTTGGTGAACTTTCAAAAGATTATGAATATTTTTATAATCAAATTAGTATAAATTAGGAGATATTTTGGAAAAAAAGGAAAATGATATGAAAGATGAGAATGTTGAAGAAACTCTTCAAAAAAATGATATAGAAATTGATAATAATGAAGTTATAAATGATGAAAGTGTTAACAGTGAAAATAATCAAGAAAAAGAATCTTTAAGTTTAGAAGATAAAATTATTCAATTAGAAGAACAATTAAAACAAAGTGAAGATAAATACTATAGAGTCCATGCAGATTTTGAAAATGTTAAAAAAAGATTAGAAAAAGAAAAATATCAAGCAATTGATTATGCAAGTGAAAAATTTGCAAAAGATTTATTAACATCAATTGATACTTTAGAAATGGCTCTAGCTTCTTCTCATGGTGATTTAAGCTCACAAGAATTATTAAAAAAACTTCAAGAAGGAATTGATCTAACCATTAAAAACTTTAATACGGCTTTTGAAAAACACGATATTACTATTGTCGAAACCAATGGTGAATTTGATCCAAATTTTCATGATGCAGTTATGCAAGTAAATAATGATGATTATGAAAATGGACATATTGTTAAAAGTTTGCAAAAAGGTTATAAATTCAAAGATAGGTTGCTTCGTGCAGCTATGGTTAGTATTTGTAAAAAATAAATAGTTTTAAATACATTTTTGACCGAAAAGTCATTAAACTAAACAATAAAATTTAAAAAAATAATAAAAATAATAAGGATATAAAATGGGAAAAGTAATAGGGATTGATTTAGGTACAACTAACTCTTGTATGGCAGTTTATGAAGGTGGGGAAGCTAAAATTATACCAAATAAAGAAGGTAAAAATACTACTCCTTCGATTGTAGCATTTACAGATAAAGGTGAAGTTCTTGTAGGTGATCCTGCAAAACGACAAGCAATTACAAATCCTGAAAAAACTATTTATTCTATAAAAAGAATTATGGGTTTAATGATGGACGAAGAACATGCAAAAGATGCTCAAAGTAAAGTTGGATATAAAATTATTAATAGAAACAAAGCAGCAGCTGTTGAAATTGCAAATAAAGTATATACTCCTCAAGAAATTTCAGCTAAAATTTTAGGAAAACTTAAAACAGATGCTGAAGAATATCTAGGTGGAGCAGTTACAGATGCAGTTATAACAGTACCAGCTTACTTTAATGATGCACAAAGAAAAGCAACCCAAGAAGCTGGAACAATTGCAGGATTAAATGTATTAAGAATTATAAACGAACCAACAGCTGCATCTTTAGCATATGGACTTGATAAAAAAGGTGAAGAAAAAGTTTTAGTATATGATTTAGGTGGAGGTACATTTGATGTTACTGCACTTGAAATTGGAGATGGAACATTTGAAGTACTTTCAACTGATGGAAATGCTTTTTTAGGTGGAGATGATTTTGACAATGCTATTATTGATTGGCTTGCAAATGAGTTTAAAACTGAAAATGGTTTTGATCTTAAAAATGATAAAATGGCATTACAAAGACTTAAAGATGCTGCAGAAAATGCTAAAAAAGAATTAAGTTCAGCAGAATCAACAGAAATAAATTTACCATTTATTTCTATGGGAAATGCAGGACCAATACATTTAGTTAAATCTTTAACAAGAGCAAAATTTGAATCTATGACTGAAGATTTAATAGATGAAACTTTAGAACATATTAAAACAGCACTTAAAGATGCTGATTTAAGCAAAGATGAAATTCAAGAAATTATTATGGTTGGAGGATCTACAAGATTACCAAAAGCAAATGAAATTGTAAGAGAGTTTTTTGGAAAAGAATTAAATAAAGGTGTTAATCCTGATGAAGTCGTAGCAGCTGGTGCAGCTATTCAAGCTGGAGTTTTAAGAGGTGATGTTAAAGATGTTCTTTTACTTGATGTTACTCCTTTATCTCTTGGAATTGAAACATTAGGTGGGGTTATGACTAAGTTAATTGATAAAGGGACAACAATTCCAGTTAAAAAATCGCAAGTTTTCTCAACAGCTGAAGATAATCAACCAGCAGTTTCTATTCATGTAGGACAAGGTGAGAGAGAGTTTGCAAAAGATAATAAATCTTTAGGTATGTTTGAACTTTCAGATATTCCATCAGCTCCAAGGGGAGTTCCACAAATTGAAGTAACATTTGATATTGATGCAAATGGTGTTTTAAATGTAAGTGCTAAAGATAAAGGAACTGGAAAAGAAAATAAAATTACTATTTCAGGTTCATCTGGTTTATCTGATGCAGAAATTGATAAAATGATAAATGAAGCAGAAGCTAATAAAGAAGCAGATGAAAAGAAAAAAGAAATGATTGAAGTAAGAAATCAAGCAGATGCACTACTTCATTCAACTAAAAAAACTTTAGAAGAAAATGGAGATGCTGTTAGCGAAGAAGAAAAAACTGCAATTGTTGATGCAGCTGCTGCTTTAGAAGAAATATTAAAAGATGAAAATGCTAGTAAAGAGGCAATTGAAGAAAAAGTAAAAGCTTTAACTGAAGTATCTCATAAATTAGCAGAAGCTATATATAAAAAAGATGATAAAAATAAAGAAAAAGATGCAAAAACACAAGATGCAACAAAAAAAGATGACGATGTTATCGATGCTGAAGTAGAGTAATACTCTGCTTTATGCAAAC
>JADGEG010000210.1 GCA_016744485.1 Arcobacter sp.
ACAGTTGCTGAAAACAATGAGATCCAAAAAGGCATTTTATTGGGATCGATAACGGTAAAAGGAAAATAAACCATTTTTAAACTTTATCAATTAATTAACTCCATAGGATAATACATTGAAAAGTGATTTTAGTAATTCATCAGAAGCAGAAATTGAACAATTTTATAAAAATATATCTGCAAAAGTAAAAGAGCTTAGAATTAAAAATAAAATCACACAATTAGACCTAGCATTAGAAATTGGTATAAAATCTGTAGCTTTTTATTCAAATTGCGAAAACAATAAATACAGTAAACATTTTAATTTGGAACATCTATATAAAATTGCAAAGTATTTTAAAGTAGATATCAACACTTTTTTATAATCAACTTTTATTTACCAATTTTTCTATATTATTAGTATTATTATTTTTAATATATTCATCTAATTCAACAGTTCCATGAGTAAGTGGTACTTCTTTGCTAGTTCCATCTCTAAAACAAACCAACATAATATCATCAACTTCTAAAAGTGATGAATACTTTACTATATGTCGTTTATGAGTTTTCATATTTATAAATTTATATGCAGTAGTTATAGTCTGATATAAATATTCTGCCATAAATAAATCATCTTTATCAATAAATATAGGTTTTGTTTTAACTTTTATATTTTTAATCATATCAACACATTCAAATTTTTTAAGTTGGGCTGTATTGATTTTAGTATCTTGTGGCTCAACTGTTATGAATGAATATTGAGATGTAGTATTTCTTAGTAGTAAATATGTATTTAAAGTTCCTATTTTATTTTCTAAAAGTGATTTATCTTGTGTTGAAAGTATAAATTCAAAGTTATTTTCTCTACATACATCTGTATCAGGCATACTTGTAGCATTTAATACTTTTTGTGCTTCATCAATAAAGATTGTTATTGGATTCGAGTTTTTATTAATTGATGTTTGTCTTATAAGTCTATTATAAATAGAAAAGTTAAAAAAGCTCAACATCTGTTCACTAAAATCCTCAACATTTACAATGACAATATTTCCAGCTTGTAGATTTTCAACTATATCAAATTCATCTCTACTAAAACATTTTTTATTTGCTATTGATTGTAGTGTAGAATTTAACACATATAAAACACCAAATTTTCCTCCAACTTCACTTCCATCATTTCCCATTTTATGATATTCAGATAAGGAATCACACTTTAGATGTAACTCATTTTTGTGTAGTAACAAACCATTTAAAATAGTTCTATCTATACTTTTGAGATATTTAAATAGTATTTCATCAAAATAGATATCAATATAAGCAATAAGATTATTTATAATTGTAAAAAATTTAGTTATATCCGTAGAAGATTTTACAAAACTAAATATATTTTCAATAGTTGGATTATACTTATTGGCATTAACCACAAAATCATCATGTAAAATAGTTTTATCTATACTATTTATTATATCAATAACTTTTACTAAACTTTTTAGCATAAAATAAATATTTGAAAACAAACTATATGCACTATTAGTCCAATAATCATTCTCTCTAGTTCCTGCTATTGTTGAAAACATTGATTCTAGTGATTTAGCTGATGAGTGTTTTAATATATCTATATTTTTACCCCATGGTTTACCTATCTCATAAATTGTTACTAATTTTTGTTGCTCTTTTGCTATATGCTTGACCTGTTCGTGTAAATTACCTTTAAAATCATATATTAACATTCCATGATTTAACTTCATTCTATTTTGTATATTTGGAAGTATAAAGCCAGTTGTTTTACCTGAACCTGTTTGTCCATAACATATTGCATTTGTAAAAGTTTCTTTTACTAATAAATTATTTTCAATTATTTTTTCTTCATTCATAAAACCTATTCCCATAAAAACTCCTTTTTATTTATAAAATGAGTTTACATAACAAAGCATTAAGCTATGATTATATATAATATTATATATAAGTATTATTTGGAGAAAATATATTGAAAAATGAATCTGAAAATATAGATAGAATATCGCATAATATAGAGTCTTTATCTAAAGATATGTATGAAATAAAAAAGACAATTACAGAGAAAGAAAAGAAAAATAAACAAGTTTTAAAAAAAGATAAAAAAAGAAGAGAAAGCCTAAAAAAAGCTCAAGCTAAATTTAAAAATGTATCTACAAATCTAAGTATTGAAGATTATGAAAAATTTGAAGCTAAATTTACTGAGCTTGGCATTAGTAAATCTGCATATTTAAAGAAATTGATTGAGGATGATTTAGCTTAGTTATTTAATCATCATCAAGTAAAAACCCAAGACCTATACCACTAAAAAATGGCAACCAACAAGTATAATTTTGATTTGTATTTTCACTAATATACTTTACAAGCTTTATTTCATCATCAAGATTTGGTGAAAATATCACTTCTTTTATATCCATATCCATTAGTGCAAGTTCAAGCTTATCAGCCCAGTGTAAATACTTATTTAATATCTTTTCAATAACTTTTGAAACTAATATTTTTTGTATTTCATCATCATAGTTTTTTGTATTTAATACATCTGTATAGATATTAGCTAATTTTTTAAGTGGTTTATTTATATTTGATATAGATTTTGTAAGTGCATCTATCATCTGCTCTTCATCTTTATAATCTTTATCAAATGTTTTAGATTCTTTTTCTATTGAGCTTGATAATTTTTGTGTTAATTTGTCTATGTCATTAAAAATAGTATCAAAGTCTATATATGATGTTTCACTATTATTTTGTTCAAAAGCATCTATTGCAATTTGTTTACTATGTTTTATTATCTTTAAAAGTGATATTAAAAGTTTATCGTTCATTATTAATATGTTATTTCTTTCAAAATAAAAGGAACATAGCTTTCATTCTGGTTTACTTCAATATTTCCTAACCT
>JADGEG010000211.1:0-293 GCA_016744485.1 Arcobacter sp.
GGAATATTATATTTTTTTAATATATTTTTCATATATACTTTAGAACCCTCAAGTTTTGCAGCTTTTGCACTTGGTCCAAAAATAATTAAATCATTTTTTTTAAAAATATCAACAATGCCATCAACAAGTGGAGCCTCAGGTCCTACAATAGTTAAATCTATATTATTATTTTTTGCCCAAAAAGCTAATTTATAATAATCACTAATATCAATATTTGTACCCAATGCACTTGTAGCACCGTTACCTGGCATAAAATAGATATCATGATTTTGTTTTTCTTTAGATATGGCAAG
>JADGEG010000211.1:303-2864 GCA_016744485.1 Arcobacter sp.
GTGCCATGGAGTATTCTCGTCCACCACTACCAATTATTAATATGTTCAAGTATAAGCCTTATAGTTTATATTTAAAGTATCCAAGTAGTCGTTAACCATAAATGGCCCTTGCGGCCAAAGCTGTACACAAGAATTATACTTAAGGAGCTTAAACACAATGAAAAGCTACACACCATATAATTACAATCATATACATAAAAATAGTATTGGACCCTCAATAATGGAAATCTCGCACTACTTAGACATATTTATTCTATCAAAGAATATTTAAATTAAAGGTTAAATTAACAATTTTTTGGCAAGTTTAATACACTCTTGGATTGAATTTATCGGACTTATCAAATATTTAATATTTTTTGGAAAATATTTTGCTGTAGTTTCACCAATAAGAATAGCTTTATTTGATTTATTCCATATATAATTCGTAAAAAAACATTCAACACTAGAAGGAGATGTGAATATTAGTATTGAATTATCTTCAATTAATTTATTATTTTGTTTACAAATAGTTTTATATGCAATTAATTCATCAATATTAATATCTTTATTTTTTAATATTGTATATAAGTTTGATACTGTTTTAGAGGCTCTTATATATAAAACTTTTTTATCTTCTAAGATATTTATTAACTCTTTTGCAAAACCATCGCCATAAGATTCTTTTCCAATAAAGGCAATATTTCCACCATATGAGTTTGCAATATTTGCAGTTTTTTGTGCTATTAAATATGCTGGTATTTTTTTCCAGTTTGTATTAAAAGAATTAATAGCATGTATAGCATTTTTTGAAGTAAAAATTAAAGCATCATATTTGCTTAAATTAATATCTGACTTTAAATACTTAATAGTAAATACTTCAAGATTATGCACATCTTCATGTATGTTATCGTTTAATAAATAAATTTTAGACATCGTATAGTTTTAATACCTTGATTGATATAAGTGATATAATTAATCTTTTACTATATTTTTATCTTCTATAAGTTTACCATTAGTATCATAGTTTAATGTTTTACCACGTGCAACTATATGAATTGGCGTACCTCTAAAATCAATACTTTTTCTTAAAAAATTTATCAAATATCTTTTGTATGAGAAATGTAACAGTTTTGGTTTATTCATAACTAATGAAATTCTAGGAGGTTTTACTTCAAACTGTGTAACATAATAAATTCTTAATAACGCTCCATTTGGACTAGGTAAAGCATGTCTAATTACTGCTTTTTCTATAGTTTGATTTAATATTGATGTTGATATTCTTTGTGAATAATTATTATATATATTAATTAATTCATCTTTTAATTTATCTATACTTCTTTTGGTTTTAGCTGATACTGCAATGATAGGAGCATAATATAAAAATTTAAACTTATCTCTAATTAGAATTTCTATTTTTTTAAATTCATCCATATTTTTATCCCATTTATTTAATACAATAATAGTTCCTAAGGCATATTCATCAACAAGACCAGCAATTTTTTCATCTAAATCAACCAAAGGACATGATGCATCAAGAATAAGTAAAGCTAAATTAGCTTTTTCTAACATTTCTTTTGTTCTTAATAACGCAAATTTTTCTATTCCATCAATTTTGCCTCTTCTTCTTAAACCAGCAGTATCTACAAATGTTATGGTTTTATTTTTATATTCAAATGTTTCATCAACTGGATCTATTGTTGTACCTGCAATTTCTGAAACAACAGATCTCTGCTCCCCTATTAAGGCATTTAAAATAGAACTTTTTCCTACATTAACTCGACCAATAATAGCAACCTTCATATCATTATTATCAAGAATATCAGCTTGTTCATTTATATTAGAAATAGGATTTAATAATTCTTCTAAAGATACATCTTCATCTTGTGTTAAATTATTTAATTCTAGTTGATTTTGGGGTAGTTGTTTGGCTATCCACTCAAAAAGAGATTTTGTACCTCTATTATGAGATACAGAGATACCAAATAAATTATTCTGAGATATTCCAAATTCATAAAATTCCCAAAGTTTTTCTAATTCTTTATCATTATCAATTTTATTTACTATTAGTGCTAGATTTTTTCCCATAGCTTGAAGTTCATAAAATAATTTTTTATCTTTTTCATCAGGTATTTTTTTACCATCAACCATAAAAAGTATTATATCAGCTTCTTTTGCACACTTTATAGCTTTTTCTTTTACATTAATAAATATTTCATTGTCTGTTTTATCTATTCCACCTGTATCTATTATCATAGCACTTTTATCTAATATCTTAACTTCATGCTTTCTAAAATCTCTAGTTGTACCTGAAATTTCTGAAACAATTGCAATTCTTTGTTTTGCAATTCTATTAAATAAAGAACTTTTACCAACATTTGGTTGTCCTATTAATGCAATTTTTTTTAAATCATTATTCATCATACTCTTTTCTTATTTATTATAAATAAAAAAAGGTATCAGCTTTTGTCAATACCTTTTTAGATTAAAAAACTGATTAATATAAACCAAATTTTCCATTATCACTACTTTTGTATAATACTCTCATATTATCATCTTTATCATAAAAAACTTTAAATGCCGCT
>JADGEG010000212.1 GCA_016744485.1 Arcobacter sp.
ATTGATGCTATGTTTGTAGTAGCTTCACATAAATCAAAACTTATACAAAATTTATTAGAAGATCCAAATGTTAATATTTTTAATATTAAAAGAGCATATGCATACAGTAGAAAATATACTTATTTAGATGTTTTAACACTTTACGAGGGTACTATTGATTTGTATAAAAATTTACCAGATGAAAATATAAAGCTTTTATCAGCAACTGCCACATTAGTAAGTAACAAAAATGTTCCAGATGAATTAATAAGAATTTTTTTAAAAAAAACAAAAGAAATTCATAGTAAAAAAACACTTTTTTCTTCTAATAACCAATTTCCAAATTTATTAAATACTAATCTTATTATAAATGATGAAGCAAAACAATATTTAACAAAAGGTGATTCGTGGTTAGAGGGTATTTTCCCTTATTGGATAGCTTCTAATATTGATAGATTAAAAATATTATTAATTCCATTATTAACACTTATGTTTCCATTATTTAAAGGTGTATTTCCTTTGTATAATTGGTCAATAAGGTCTAAAATTTTTAAATGGTATAAAAAAATAAATGAAATTGATATAAATATAGATACATATGATACTTTACAATTAAAAGAAAATTTAAAAAAGTTAAAACAAATACAAAAAGAAATTTTTCTAGATATAAAAGTTCCTTTATCATATATGGGTGAGTATTATAATTTACAAATGCATATAGAACTAGTAATTAGTAAAATAGAAAAAAAGAGTTTAGTTTTGATATAATTTTGTCAAATTAATAAGGAATAATATTTTGAGAATACTTTCAGGAATACAGCCATCAGGAACAATACACATAGGTAATTATTTTGGAATGATAAAAAAAATGATCCAATCTCAAGATAAAGGAGATCTTTTTGCATTTATTGCATCGTATCATGCGTTAACTTCTGTTAGAAATAAAGAAATTTTAGAAAAAAACATTTTTGAAGTTGCAGTTAATTTTTTATCCTTAGGCTTAGATCCTAATAAGTCAACTTTTTGGGTACAGCATAAGGTAAAAGAGGTTTTAGAATTATACTGGATTTTGTCAAATCATACTTCAATGGGTTTGCTTGAACGTGCTCACTCATATAAAGATAAAACTTCAAAAGGAATAAGTGCTAATCATGGGTTGTTTTCTTATCCTGTTTTAATGGCTGCTGATATTTTGTTGTTTGATTCAAATATTGTTCCAGTTGGTAAAGATCAAATTCAACATGTTGAAATGACACGAGATATTGCTAATTCATTTAATAATACTTATGGAGAGGTATTGACTTTACCTTTATCTAAAGTTGATAATAAAGTTTCTACTGTTTTAGGCACAAATGGTGAGAAAATGTCTAAATCATATGCTAATACTATTGATATGTTTGGAAGTAAAAAAATTATTAAAAAACAAGTTATGAGTATAGTAACTGATTCTAAGCAATTAGATGAGGTAAAAGAGTGGGACAACTGTAATGTTTATAATCTTTGTAAACTTTTTATGAATAAAAATGAATTAGAAAACCTACAAGATAGGTATAAGACTAAAGGTGAAGGATATGGGCATTTTAAGCTTACATTATTTGATAAAATCAATGAATACTTTGAACCCTTTAAGGAAAAAAGAGAATTTTTATTAAATAATCCAAAAGAAGTAAAAGAGATTTTAAACTTTGGAGCAGTAAAAGCTAAAAAAATTGCTAGCACTAAAATGGAAAAAATTAGATATTTAGTTGGGTTATCTTAAAAAATTAAGTGTTATTTTTTATTTTTTTGCTATAATGTAAAGATTTTATTAAAATTAAGGAACACTTATGAATTTAAAAAATAACTTTATAAATTTAATTGTTTTAATTATATTTATTTCTGGATGTAATTCTGAAAATTCCCAAAACTTAGTTGATAATTTAAATAAAAATAATACAATAAGTGGTTTATTAGCAAAAGGACCTATTAAAAATTCAATATTAGAAATAAGAAGACTTGATACAAATGAATTGTTAGCTACAGCTAAAACTAATGATAAGGGTAGATATTCAGTTAGTATTGGTTCGTATACAGGAGCTGTTCATATACTCTCAAAAGGTGGAAAATATATAGATGAAATCGATGGAAAAGAAAAAGATGCTAAAGATGTAAGTTTAAAAGCTATATCTGTGGTAAATCAAGAAAACGGTTTCGTAATTAATGTAACACCACTTACAAGTATAGCTGTTAAAAAACTTGAAAAAGTTTATCCAAATAAAAACATCATGTCTAAAAATAAAGAAGATATTATAAAAGAAAATAACAAAATAGCAAAGATTTTAACAGGAGAAAAATTTAATCCTACAAAAGTTATTCCAAATATAGTAGGACAAGACGAAATAAAAGATAATACGTCTGAAAATAAATATGGTTTAGTTTTAGCATCTTTTGCAAAACTTACAAATAGTGATTCTTCAAAAGTTCAAGAACAAATAGATGAATTAGAAGATGCTATAAAAGATAATATTTTATCTAAAGAAAAAGCAAAAGATATAAAAGATACTTTAGGTGATTTAAAAATCAAAAATAATATACCTGAAGAAATAATAAAAACTATTAAAGATGCTTCTAATACACAGAATATTCTTGATATAATTAGAAATTATATTGAAAATAAATCTTCCTCTAATCCACCTATTTTAAAAGATTATTTAGATGCTAATCTTATTAATATAAATACTAATAATTTAAATGAAATTAATGTACTTTTATTAAATAAAAAATTAAATGAAGTTAATACCTTAAAGCAAATTCAAATATTAATAAATTCTACTCTTGATACAAAAACTCCAACTTTAAGTATAAGTGATAATCAAAGTAATACTTTAAATAATTCTAATAAGAA
>JADGEG010000213.1 GCA_016744485.1 Arcobacter sp.
CCTTTGATGACAGAGATATTGAGGCAACTTTAAATGTAGCGATTACTAGTATTGAAAAAAACAGAAAAGAGTTAGGCAATATAATAGATTTAAAAAATTGTTATATTTACTCTATGGATACAAAACTATTTACCATAAATGATGAGGTTATTCCTTTAACCAAAAAAGAGAAAGAACTATTAGAGTTTTTAATTAAAAATTCAAATAGTGTGATTAGTTATGATTTATTTAGGCAAATTGTCTGGAACAATAAAATCGTAGCTGATTCTACTATACGAGAAATCATACTACGATTAAGAAAAAAAGCTCCATTATTGCATATTGAAAACATAGTAGGCTTAGGATATATATTTAAAAATGACTAATTTATTTCGTATTTTTATTTTTTTATTGCTATTGTCAAATATAATTTTTGCTCAAATTATCATAGATAAAAAGCAAAATGAACTAAACAGTTTTGCTATTGATTACTACTATGATACAAATAAAAGTTTAACTATTGACGAAATTTCAAAATTAAAGTTTAAAACAAAAATAAATAATCGATTTACTTTTAGTTATCAAAAAGGAAATAGTTGGTTTAAATTTAATCTAACTAATAAAACCAATAAAGATAAATTATTTCTACATATGGTTGAACCTTTTTTTGAAGTTATGGATTTTTATGAAAAAAAAGAAAATACTTGGATTAAAAAATCAAGTGGGCGTTTTGTAGACCTTAGTGGCAGAGATATGTATGACATAAGTCCTGTACTGATTTTAAATATAAAACCAAATACTACTAAAAACTTTTATATTAAAATGTATTCTAAATTTTCCCAATTTGGTGAATTTAGGATTAATTTGCATCTCTTGACTATTACCTTATGCTGCATTTTCATAAATTCAAGATAATAATTCATACATATTTTTTTCTTAGATTATACTATAAATTCACTCCCACAAAAGCTTACCTCACACTTATTAAATGATTATTTGATAGTGCTTTTAAATGGTCAATATAACTCATTTACTACTGTTTTTAAAATATTATTTTATCTGTTAATATTTTAAAATAATCGTTTGACCAAAACTCAAAAGCACTTTTGTCTTTAATAAATGGATTAACCTCTTTAATCGCACCATCTATATCTAATTCATCAATTCTTTTATACATTAGTTCTTTAAATAACTTTTCATCAAGTTTTGTATTTTTATCTAAATCAGCACTTTCATACATTCTTTCTTGTAGATGCTCTAAATTCAAAGAAGTACTTCTTTTTACATACCATTCAAAATCATACCAGTCACGACCCTTTACTCTTGTTTTCCATTTTCTACATAAGACTGCATGCATTTTTCCTGCATATAGATTTGGAAGAGTCATTGTGATAATATTAAATGTTTTTGGTAACAGTAAAGTTTTTGATTCAGTTTGAAATTTTAGTGGTGGATTTACATCAACTTCAAACTTAATTTTTAGTTTTTTACCACTATGCACACCATCTAGTATATTTTCTAGATCATCAGCTTGAATTTTTAATGTATGAATAGAAGTACCATTTTTTAAAAATGCAGAAGCTATATCACTAGAAAAATCTTTCTTTACCTTTTTTGTTATCTCTATCTTTATCCCTAGTGCTTCAAACTCATCTACTATAGAATCAAAATATTGTTCTATGTCAAAATCACTACTCTTTTGTAAAAGTGTAAAGTCTAAATCTTCTGAAAACCTTGGTAATCCATATAAAATTCTTAAAGCAGTTCCACCATAAAAAGCAGCTTTTTCAAAAAAACCACCATGATATAAGCCTAAAAGTGCAATCTCTTGAAATACTTCTTTTAAAGCGTTAATAAGCTCTGCTTCATTCCTTATATCATAGGTTGATAACATCTGTTCAATTATATTCATACTATATCCTCTAACGCTTGTATTAAAAACTTTATTTTTTTTGATTTACTTATTTCAAAATATTTTATAAATATATTCCTATCATAACCTTCAAGCTCATCTACATCTATTCTTAAATCATCTAGTAGAAACCTAATCATAGATTTTTTTGATGTAATTTGTATATCTTTTGTATAGTAAACTTTATCACAAAGTGCTTTCTCTTTCAAAGCTATTATAAAATTACCATTTTTGGTTGATTCAATTGTTAACCCAAAGGGAAATAACTCTTTTTTAATTTGTTTAAAGCTATAAGTTCCATTATTAGATTTAAATGATTTAGATCTTTTTGTTGTAGCAGAAGTTATGTCAAATACACTCTCTGGAATCAAGCCATAGTAATACAATGCATAATCAAATGATATGTAAGATGGACTTAGCATTGTATTTGCAATAATTTCTTTAGAAATAGGATTTTGAACAAAAGGAGAGGTATGTAGATACAAACCTCTTTTCAGAGTCTCTATATATCCTTTTCTTTTTAGCTTGTTTATCTTATCATTAATACCAGTGTAGCCATTATTAACCAATATAGAAGATAATGTAGCATGGTCAATAATATGAGTTTTGTATTGTTGTAAAGTTTTTTCTATAGCTATGTTCATAGTCTTCCTTTTGTTATAAAAAGTGCTGAAAAAGCATGTTTATATACAATTATAGTATTTTTAATCAAATATACTACTTAAGAATAAATAATTGTAAATATAGCAATTAACTATGTGAGTATATAAACTATTGATTCCATATTGTCATCTATATTTAAATATTTCATTTTTGTATCAATTTTTATATGGTTTAAAATCGTTTTACATATACTAAAAAATACTACTTATTTTTATACAAAATTTCTATTATCTTTAGTTCATATTTTCTTTACATGTAAAGAAAATATATGATACAATAGCACATTGGAGGATGAGCTAATGAAGTT
>JADGEG010000042.1 GCA_016744485.1 Arcobacter sp.
ATTTTTGATATGTGTTTAGATGAAAAGTTTTTTTTATTTAAAACAATAACATCTGAGTTTTTTTGTGCAAAGTCTTGATTAAAACTTTGTTTTGTAATATTTGCTGAACTAGAATATAAAATATCAAATTTTTTTATAAATTCATAAAAATGACTTGTTTGACTTATAACTCTAAATGCTTTTAAATTTGGATATATAAAAGTGGTATATTTTGATTTTCTAACTTTTTTTTTAAATTTTTTTGGAATTCTTGTTTCTTGTTTCAAATATTTAAAATTTTTAAGTGTTTGTAGTATTTTTTGTTTTTTACTTCTTTGTTTTATAGTAAAAAGTTTTTCATTATTAGAAGATGAAAAACCAACACTAGTGTCTGTTTGAACTAAATATATTAAATTTGAATCCATTTTTTAGTCATTTAAGAAATCTTGAATAGACTTTACATCTAAAACATTTTGTTCTTTTAAAGCTCTCATTGCCTCCACACAAGCAAAAGTAGCAGCAACTGTCGTAACATAAGGTATTTTCATTCGTAAAACTATTCTTCTTATATTTCTTCCATCACTTTTTGAACTTTCTTGCCCGTCTGAAGTATTAAAAGCAAGTGCTATATCACCATTTGTTAATAAATCAGCAATATTTGGTCTTCCTTCAGATATTTTAAGAACCTTTTCACACTGTATTCCTGCATGAATAATTGCTTGATGAGTCTTTCCAGTTGATACAACCAAAAAACCAAGCTCCACTAAACTTTTAGCTATTTGTGCAGCAAATTGTTTGTCTAAGTCACATAAAGAAATAAATACTTTACCTTTAGTTGGTAAATCATTTTGTGCAGCACTTTGAGCTTTTGCATAAGATTTGGCAAAAGAGTTTGAAATACCCATGACTTCACCTGTTGATTTCATTTCTGGAGTTAAAATCATATCAGAACCAGATAATTTAGAAAAAGGATAAACTGCTTCTTTAACTGCTACATGATCTCTTAAAATTGGTTTGAAAACACCATTTCCTTCCCAAACTAAATCAAAATTATAAGCAGCTAATGCAGTTTTTAAGTCTTGCCCCCACATAACACGAGTTGCCACTTTTGCTAGTGGCATACCTGTTGCTTTTGATACAAAAGGTACAGTTCTTGAGGCTCTTGGATTTACCTCTATTAAATATATATCACCTTGATAAATAGCATATTGTACATTCATAAGTCCAATGACACCTAAGTTTAATGCCATATTTTTTGTTTTTTCTTCTAATTGTTTGATTAAAGAAGGACTTATAGAAACAGGTGGTAAAGAACAAGCTGAATCACCTGAATGCACTCCAGCTTCTTCAATATGTTGCATAATTCCACCAATATATACTTCTTTACCATCACAAATACAATCAACATCAAGCTCAATGGCTCTATCTAAAAACTTATCTATTAAAACAGGTGCATCATTTGAAACTTCTACAGCTGCTAACATGTATTTTTTAAGCTCTAGCTGAGAGTAAACAATTCTCATTCCACGTCCACCTAAAACAAAAGAAGGACGAACTAGCACTGGATATCCAATTTTATTGGCAATTTTAACAGCTTCTTGAACTTCAATAGCTGTTCCATTTTCAGGTTGTAGTAAACCAGCTTTTTCAACAAACTTTGAGAATTTTTTTCTATCTTCTGCTAAATCAATAACTTCAGCTGTTGTACCAATAATTTTTGCTCCTATTGTACTTAAAGCATTTGCTAATTTTAAAGGAGTCTGTCCCCCAAAATGAACTATTACACCATCTGGCTTTTCTTTTTCAATTACAGATCTTACATGCTCAAAATCAATTGGTTCAAAATAAAGTACATCAGAAGTATCATAATCAGTTGATACAGTTTCGGGATTACAGTTATACATTATTGTTTTAACACCTATTTCTTTTAAAGCAAAAGAAGCATGTACACAACAATAATCAAATTCTATTCCTTGACCAATTCTGTTTGGACCTCCTCCAATTATTAATACTTTTTTTTCATCATTGGTTTCTTTTTTTACACTTGGAAGTTTTGTAATATTTGTACTTGAATAAAGGTATGGAGTAAGTGCTTTAAATTCAGCGGCACAAGTATCAACTTCATTATATTCAAAATCAACATCTAATTTTTTTCTTGCTTTATAAATATCATCTTCACTTTTATTAATTAAAGAAGCTATCATTAAATCAGAAAAACCATTTGATTTAGCTCTTCTCATAGCTTTTTCATCATTTAAAATAGTATCATTCATTGATATTTCAATATTATAAATTTCTCGAAATTTAGCTAAATACCAAGGATCAATTTTTGATAAATCAAAAAGTTCTTCATTGCTTAAGCCTTCTCTATATCCTTGCATTAGATATAATAATCTTTTTTCGTTTGGTCGTCTAATCTCTTTTTTAATAAATTCTACATTGGCTTTTATTTTATCAAAACCAATAAGTCCAGTTTCTAGTGAACATAAAGCTTTTTGAATAGATTCATTAAAGGTTCTTCCCATTGCCATAACTTCACCAACACTTTTCATAGAAGTAGTTAATGTTGAGTCTGCTTTAGGAAATTTTTCAAAAGTAAAACGAGGAATTTTTGTAACAATATAATCAATTACGGGTTCAAAAGAAGCAGTTGTTCCTGTGATATCATTTTGTATTTCATCTAAGGTAAAACCAACAGCTAATAAAGTTGCTACTTTTGCAATAGGATAACCTGTTGCTTTAGATGCAAGTGCAGAAGATCTTGATACTCGTGGATTCATCTCAATTACTATCATTCTTCCAGTATCTGGACAAATTGAGAACTGTACATTTGAACCACCAGTATCAACACCAATTTCTCGCAAAATTGCAAAAGAAGCATTTCTCATATTTTGATATTCTTTATCAGTTAATGTAAGTGCAGGAGCAATAGTTATACTATCTCCTGTATGAACACCCATAGGATCTAAGTTTTCAATTGAACAAACTATAATACAATTATCTTTTGTATCTCGTATAACTTCCATCTCATACTCTTTCCAACCAAGCATAGATTCCATAATCTCAATCTCATTAATTGGAGAGGCATTAATTCCAGCTTCAGCTAATATTTTAAATTCATCCATATTATAAGCAACACCGCTACCACCACCTGCTAAAGTAAAAGAAGCTCTTGAAATTACTGGAAAACCTATGTCTTTTACAACTTTTATAGCTTCATCAACACTATAGGCATTTGCACTTTTTGGTAAATCCATACCAATTTTTATCATAGCTTCATTAAAAAGATGCCTATCTTCGCCTTTTTTAATAGCTTCTGGTTTAGCTCCTAAAAACTTAACTCCATCAAGCATTCCTTTATCATACATAGAAGTTGCAACATTAAGTGCAGTTTGCCCTCCCATGGTTGGTAAAATAGCATCAATATTTTCTTGTTTTATTATCTTTGTAACAACTTCTTCTGTTATTGGTTCAATATATGTTTTGTCAGCAAATTCTGGATCTGTCATAATTGTTGCAGGATTTGAGTTAATCAAAATAACTCTATAACCTAATTCTTTAAGTGTTTTTGTAGCTTGTGTACCTGAATAATCAAATTCACAAGCTTGCCCAATAATTATAGGACCTGATCCTATAAGTAAAATTGTTTTTATATCTTGTTGTTTTGGCATTGATTTAATTCCCTATTAGCATTTTAAAAATCCTGCAATTGTATCTTAAATAAGCTTTATATATAGTTATTTTACTTATTAAATATAAGTGTAATTTTAACGAATTTTATATATTTAAATTTACAAGTAAAATGTAGAGTAAAAATTATTTTGAGTATATCTTTTATAGTAGATTAATTTATTTATATAAAGTATGATATACTAATATAATGCAGTATATGGAGAAAAAATGATTGAAGATTTTTTATCAAAGCTAAATGAGTCACAAAAAGAAGCTACACAATATGTTGATGGTGCTTTATTGATTTTAGCAGGGGCAGGTTCTGGAAAAACTAAAACGATTACAGCAAGGCTTGCATATCTTATATCAATAGGAATAGATCCTAAATCTATTTTAACTCTTACATTTACTAATAAAGCTGCATTAGAAATGAGAACAAGAGCATTTGCTATTTTAGACAATGAGTTAATTAATACTCCACCATTATTGTGTACTTTTCATAAGTTTGGTTTATTATTTTTAAAATTTAATATGAATGAATTAAATAGGAAAAATAACTTTGTGATAATTGATAATGACGATAAAAAAAGAATTCTAAGAACAATTGATAAAGAAATAACTACATCTATACTAGTTAGTGAAATATCAAAATATAAAAATACATTATTGACTCCATTTGATGCTAAAAAGGCTGCACAGTTAAAGTTATATCAACAGATTGCAGATGTTTATGAAAAATATGAATTATATTTAGTAAAAAATAATTTAGTAGATTTTGACGACTTAATACTTTTACCTTATAAAATTCTAGAACAAAACGAAGAACTTTCAAAACTTACAAGTCAAAAATATCAGTATATTATGGTAGATGAATATCAAGATACGAATGAACTTCAATATAAATTATTAAAACTTCTTTGCTCAATGCATAATAATCTTTGTGTTGTAGGAGATGATGATCAAAGTATTTATGGTTGGAGAGGTGCAAATGTTAGAAATATTTTAAATTTTAATAAATGTTTTGACAATACTAAAATTATTAAGCTTGAAAATAATTATAGATCAACCCATACAATTTTAAAACATGCAAATGAGTTAATAGAACATAATAGAAATAGGTTAGGTAAAAAATTAATAGGTACTAGATTACAAGGAAATTCAATAAGAGTTTATGAATCTAGAGATGAAAATGATGAAACTAGAAAAATTATTGATGATATAAAAAAACTTTTTGCCCAAGATGTAAGTGCAAAAGATATAGCTGTATTATTTAGAGTCAACGCCTTATCTAGATCTTTAGAAGAAGGTTTTAGTAGAGCAAATATTTCTTATAAATTAGTTGGTGGAATTAAATTTTATGAAAGATATGAAATAAAAGATTTAATTGCTTTTTTTAGATTAATAAGTAATGTAAATGATAATTTTTCAATTGAAAGAATTATTAATAAACCAAAAAGAGGTATAGGAAAAGCTACAGTTGATAAACTTAAAAATAAATCTATTGAGATGAAAAAATCTATTTTTCACATATTAGAAACATTTTCTTTTGATGAGTTAACAGCTATTGTAGGTAAAAAAAATTCACGAACACTAAAAGTATTTGTAGCTTCTATTATGGATTTAATTGATATATTAAAAGAATCAAAAATGAAATTTTTAGATTTATTTGAAGATACTTTTGATTATAGGGCTTCTTATAATAATCTTCCAGATGGTATTGAAAGACAAGCTAACATTGATGAATTTTATGCTTATATTAAAGATTATTTTATTCAAAAACCAGAGCTTACTTTAGAAGATTTTTTAAATGAAATTTCTTTAACAAGTGAAAAAAATACATTATATGAAGAATCTATTTCTATGATGAGTATTCACTCTGCAAAAGGATTAGAATATAAAAATATTTTTATTATAGGGCTAGAAGAAGGTTTTTTCCCTTTAACAGGAGATGGTAATGATATTGAAGAAGAAAGACGCTTAGCTTATGTCGCATTTACAAGAGCTATGGATAACTTAACTCTTTCTTATTCTCATTCAAGATTTTATAAAGGTAAAAGAGCTTCATTATTAAAAAGTAGATTTTTATGTGAAAGTGGCTTAATAAAAGGTCATTTAAGAATACAAAAACAAAGTACTTTTAGAACAGGTGATTTAATCAAACATAAAATTTTTGGTATGGGGAGAGTTCAAAGATCTGTAAATGTTGCCAAAGATTATAAATTAACTATTAATTTTGGCGGAACAAGAAGAGATATACTTTCTTCTTTTGTGGAAAAAATTTAAATACAAAAGATAATTTAAGAATACACTTGCAAAAACGATTTTATAATAAAGACAAATTAAACAAATTAGTAGTAGTTTATAAACCTATATATATCAGTTCTAATTATTTTTTAAATAAAATAAAAAGAATGTATAAAAATAAAAAAGCTGGATTTTCAGGTACACTTGATCCTTTTGCTTGTGGTTGTTTAATAGTTGCTTTTGGTCAATATACAAAATTATTTAAATATTTTAAAAAAACACCAAAAACATATAGAGCAGTTTTATGGTTAGGAGCTAGATCTTATTCTGATGATCTTGAGAATATTATTGATATAAAAAATTCAAAAATATTAGGTGTAGATTTTATTAAAGAAAAGCTTCAAAAACTACAAACTTCTATTATATATAAACCTTCTATTTATTGTGCAAAAAAAATAAATGGTGTAAGAGCTTATACTTTAGCAAGAAAAGGTGAACTTGTTACTTTAAAAGATGAGATTATGACTGTATCAAAAATAAAATTTATTTCTTACTCTCATCCTTTTATAACATTTGAAGCAAGTGTATCTGAAGGCTCTTATATAAGAAGTTTAGGACAAATTTTAGCAAAAAGATTAAATAGTGTGGGAACTTTATCTTGTCTTGAAAGATTAAACGAAGGTGAATTTTTTTATGATAATTTAAATTCTTTAGATCCTCTAGATTATTTAGATTTAGAACAAAATATCTATACAGGTACTAAAGAATGGCTTGAAGATGGGAAAAAGATTTCTATTGAACACTTAAAAAATAAATCTAATGGAAAATATTTGATAATATTTGATGATTTTTTTAGTATAATTGAAATTGAAAATTTTCTTGTAAAATATATCTTAAATAAGGTAATGCGTAAATGAAAGAAAAGTCATATGCAAAAGTCAATATTTTTTTGAAAATAAAATCTTCAAGAAATGAATATCATGAAATAGTATCTCGTTTTGTTAAAGTAAACAATTTATATGATGAAATATTTTTTGAAAAGAAAGCATGTACTACTTTTGAACTTTATGGAAATTTTTCTTGTTCTTTAAAAGATAATACTATTTATAAAGCCTATGTACTTTTAAAAGATAAATTTAATGTTGTAGAGACTTTTTTTCAAACACATTGTGTAAAAGTTGAAAAAAATATACCAGAGTATTCTGGACTTGGTGGTGGTAGCTCTAATGTGGCAGTATTTATGTTAATGATTAACCAAATATGTAAATTGAATTTATCTAAAGATGAATTAGCCAAAATAGGTGTAAAAATAGGAGCAGATGTTCCTTTTTTTATTTATGAGTTTAATAGTGCAAATGTTAGTGGAATTGGTGAAATAGTTGAAGAATTTAATGATGAATTATTAAATATAGAGATTTTTACTCCTAATGTTCAATGTTCAACTAAAAAAATTTTTAAATTATTTAGAACAAAATTTTATAAAGAAATTCTTGCAAAGGATGAAGAGTTTTTGCTAAAATTAAGTTCTAAAGATATTATTAAAAAATATGATAAAAAATATTTAAATGATCTTTATTCTCCAGCAGTAGAAGAATATAAAGAACTTGAAAAGTATGCAGATGATAATTTGTTTTTTTCAGGATCAGGAAGTTCATTTTTTAGGATAATAAATTAGATGAAAAATACAAAAATAAATTTAACATTTAAAAATAAAAAAGCATTTCATGATTATTTTATATTAGAAACTATAGAAGCTGGAATTGTACTTGAAGGAAGTGAAGTAAAAGCTTTAAGAGAAGGAAGAATAAATTTAAAAGATTCTTTTATAAGAATTATTAAAAATGAAGCTTTTATTTTTAATATGCATATTTCACATTTAAATACTACTCATGCTACATATAAACCAGATGAAAAAAGAGAAAGAAAGCTTTTGTTACATAAAAAAGAAATTGATAAACTACATGAGCAAGTTATGAAAAAAGGAATTAGTGTTGTACCTTTGAAATTGTATTTTAATAAAAGAAATATTGCAAAAGTACAAATAGCAAGTGCTAAGGGTAAAAAACTATATGATAAAAGAGAAGATTTAAAACAAAAAACATTAAAAAGAGAAACACAACTTGCATTAAAAAATTATTAAGATTATAATGATTTATTTTTTAATCTTAAAAATAGCTTTATTATTAATATTAAAAAATAAATTAAGTTTTAAGCTAAATTTTATTGATTTTGTGTTATAATTTCGTATATTTTGACAAGCTATTGGGGTTTGTACATATAAATCATAAGGAGGAAGTTGATGCAAGATGGTGTAAAAATTGAATATGATTATACAATTGTAAAAGCATTTACATATACAACAATTTTATTTGGTATTATAGGTATGCTCGTTGGTGTAATTTTAGCATTTCAATTAGCATATCCACAGCTTAATAATTTAGCTGGAGAATATGGTACTTTTGGAAGATTAAGACCTTTGCATACAAGTGGTGCAATTTTTGGTTTTACCTTAAGTGGTATTTTTGCTTCGTGGTACTATATAGGACAAAGAGTATTAAAAGTTTCTTTAAAAGAATCACCTTTTTTAATGTTTATAGCTAAATTACATTTTATTTTATATTTTATTACTATACTTTTAGCAGTTGTTACATTAACTATGGGAATTACAACTTCAAAAGAGTATGCTGAATTAGAATGGCCATTAGATATTTTAATTGTACTTTGGTGGGTTTTATGGGGTATTTCTATTTTTGGTTTAATTGGTATTAGAAGGGAACGAACCTTATATATATCTTTATGGTACTTTATTGCATGTTTTTTAGCAGTAGCAACTTTATTTTTATTTAATAATATAGAAATACCAACATATTTTGTATCTGGTTATGGTTCTTGGATACATTCAGTTTCAGCATATGCTGGTACAAATGATGCTTTAGTACAGTGGTGGTTTGCACATAATGCAGTTGGTTTTGTATTAACTGTACCTATTATTGGAATCATCTATTATTTCTTACCAAAAGAATCTGGACAAAATATTTATTCATATAAACTTTCTATTTTAGCATTTTGGGGTTTATTATTTGTTTATTTATGGGCAGGTGGACATCACTTGATTTACTCAACAGTTCCTGATTGGATGCAAACTATGGGTTCTGTTATGTCTATAATCTTAATTGTACCATCTTGGGGATCTGCTATTAATATGCTTTTAACTATGAAAGGTGAATGGCAACAGCTACAATCTAATACTTTAATTAAATTTATGGTTTTAGCATCAACTTTTTATATGCTATCAACAATTGAAGGTCCAATACAATCTATTAAATCAGTTAATGCAATTGCTCATTTTACTGATTGGATTCCAGGACATGTTCATGATGGTACTTTAGGTTGGGTTGTATTTGTAATAATGGCAGCATTGTTTCATATGGCTCCTAGAATTTTTAAAAGAGAATTGTATTCAAAATCTTTAATGGATACTCAGTTTTGGTTACAAACAACAGGAATTGTATTGTACTTTACATCAATGTGGGTAGCAGGTATTACTCAAGGAATGATGTGGAGAGCTTATGATGAATATGGATCTTTAGTTTATTCATTTATAGATACAGTTACTGTGTTGCAACCATATTATACAATTAGAGCTGTTGGTGGATTATTATATCTTGTTGGTTTTTTCATGTTCTCATATAATATGTATAAAACCATAGTATGTGGTAGAATTTTAGATAAAGAACCTATTAATGCTACACCTGTAGCACCATAAGAAGGAGGGTTAAATATGTTTCATTGGTTTGAGCAAAGACCATTTTTCTTTGCAGTGTTAGTATTTATTGTTATTTCATTTGCAGGAATTATAGAAGTTATTCCCGATTTTGCAAAACAATCTCGTCCAAGTGTTGGTACAAAACCATATACGGTTCTAGAATTAGCTGGTAGACATGTGTATATAAAAGATTCTTGTAATTCTTGCCATTCTCAGTTAATAAGACCTTTTAAAAGTGAAACTGATAGATACGGTATGTATTCTCTTTCAGGTGAATTTGCTTATGATAGACCATTTTTATGGGGTTCTAAAAGAACAGGTCCAGATTTAATGAGAGTTGGAAATTATAGAACTACAGACTGGCATGAAAATCATATGTTAGATGCACCATCAGTTGTACCTGGTTCAATAATGCCATCATATGCATATATGTTTGATAATATTGCTGATTTAGATACTGCTTATGCTGAAGCATATACAGTGAAAAAAATATTTAAAACACCGTATGATGTTGATTTAAATGGTGATGGTAAAATAGATGTGCCTCTTGGTGAATATCAATATGCTATTTCTTTAGCTAAAAAACAAGCAAAGGAAATAGCAGCTGATATGAAAAGTCAAGCAGTAAAAGATAAAGTACAAAATGGTTTAATTCCAGAAATTGTTGCTTTAATTGCATATTTAAATTCTTTAAAATAATGTATACAATGGATTATGAAACTTTATTAACATTACAAGGTTATTTAAAATTTTTTTTAATATTGATTGTATTTATTATATTCTATTCATATGTTTATTCTATGTATAAAAGAGATAAAAGTGGTACAAAAAATTATGAAAAATATACAAATCTTGTACATGATGATTCAATAGAGTCTAATCCACTTGAAGAAAGAAAAGAAAAAAAGAATAAAGAACAAGGAGAAATAGTATGAAATCCATGGTTATAGGTGGAATTATTCTTGTTATCGCTTTGATGGCAGGAACTTACTTTGTTGCGGGTGATGCCTTTGTTAGTGGTGATTATATTAATAGTTTAACAATGCTTGGAGCTTTTGCAATTATTGCAATTACTGTATTTGTTGTAATTAAATATATTAATCAAATAAAAAATGATACTGCTAGTGGTGATTTATTAGATGGTAGTTGGGATGGTATTGGTGAGTATAGCAATCAAATTCCTAAAGGTTGGGGAATTGCATTTATTGGTGTAATTATTTGGGGTATATGGTATATGTTAATTGGATACCCTACTAATAGTTTTTCTCAAATTGGACAATGGAATGAAGAAACATTGGAACATAATGAAAAGTTTGCATCTAAATGGGATAACCCATCACAAGAAACATTAAATGCTATGGGTGAGTCTATTTTTTTAGTACAGTGTGCACCATGTCACGGTGTTGATGCTGAAGGAATTGATGGTAAATCTAAAGATTTAACTATAAGAATCTTAAAATCTTCTGTGCAATATGTAATTAGAAATGGCTCTTATAATTTTAAATCATTATATCCAGCTGGAATGCCTTCAATGATCTTAAATGATGCTAATGACATAGATGAAGTTTCTTCTTATGTAGCAGGTGGTTTTAAAGGTAAACAACCTTCTTCTTATATGGTTTGTGCAGGATGTCATGGCATTGATGGTAAAGGTATAGCTTTTGTTGGACCAAACCTTGTAGAATATGATGATGCTTTGATTTTAGCAGTTTTAGAAAATGGTAAAAAGGCTAATATTGGAACAATGTTAAGTTTTAAAGGTACATTAAATCCAACTCAAGAAAAAGCTTTAGCTGTATATATTAGAAACTTAGGAGATACTCAATGAATAATACTCAAATGACTGATGAAGAAAGAGGACTGTTTAGTTTTCTTCATGGTATTACAGGTATGTTAGTTGCTGTTGTACTTTTATTAAGTATTTTAGGAGTTTTAACTTTTTTTTCTATTGATGTTCAACAAAGAGAAGCAAAAAATTTTTATACAATTAATAAAGATATTAATGGATTAACTTCTGGAAGTGTATTTTCATCAATGAAACAAAACACTTCAGAAGAACAACAAAAAAACTATATAAAAATAGATAATAAGAAATAAGGAAATTTAATATAATGGATAAAATTATAGGACTTTTATTAGTAGTTACGGCTGTATTGACTTTATATTTATCTTATTTTGATTCATCAAAAATTTTTGTTGGATAATGATAAAATTTAAATTAATAAAAATATATTTTTTACTTTTATTATTTTTACCATATTATGTCTTTGCTAGTGACTTTATCTTAAGTAGTGATGGTTTAGTTGATATAAGAGCAATTGGTAAAATAAATGAAATAGGAAAAGAAACAAGAGAAAAATTAGGTGTAAATGTTTATTTATACCTAAAAAAAGATTTTTTTTTAAAAAAATATATGTCAATAGAAGAGAAACATAAATATATTAAAGAATATGAATATAAAATTTTAAAAAATCTTCTTAAACCCTATGTACTATTAACAATTTCTGTTAATGATATTCATGTGAATTTATATACATCTACAGATTTCAAAAATATTGTAAATAAAGATGATATTTTAGATAATTATGTAGTCCCTTTACTTGCATCAAAAGATAAAAATACAGTATTTTCTAAAGCTAGTGCTGCTGTTTTAAATGGTTATGCTAGTATTGCTGATAAAATTGCAGAAGCAAAAAATATTGAATTAATAAGTAGCATAGGTAATTCAAGTAAGGTAGCAAGTACTATATGGAGAGTATTTATTTACACTTTAGTAGTTTTGGGTTTATTATTATATATTTATGCTATGTTAAGAAAAAAGAAGGTATAAAAAATGATGAAAAAAAACTATTGGCCTTTATTATTTATAGGTATATTTCTTTTTACTTTTTTTATGATTGTTTGGACTATTTATTGGGCAATCAAAACACCAGTTCATGAAGATAGAACATTTTTAAATTCTTATCATGATTTGGATAAAACATATAATGATATTATAATAAATAATGAAAAATTTAGAAATAAATATGATTTTAAAGTTATAATAAATAAGAAATATTGAATTTTACCGTAATATTTCTTATGTAACTTCATTAAAATCTTCTTGAATTTCGCAATT
>JADGEG010000214.1 GCA_016744485.1 Arcobacter sp.
GCCTATAGTGCCATCACCTGTAGAATTTATTATAATATCGCTTTCTTGTGTAAAGAATTTTTTATTGATATTATTAGCCCAATCATTTTGTACATATTTTGAATATTGAAGTTTTATATTATTCCATCTATTGCATTTTTGATTTAAAATTATACTAGATGAACTCTCTGAATACTTTGGACTTTTACCTCTAAAAATATCAGTAAATAACGATGTCTTTTGATTGAATTGAATAGTATCAAAAGAGTTAGAAAAGATATTTAAAGAACCCAATAAATCACGATAACTCCAAGATATTAATGTTTTATAATTTATAAAATTTAGTATCTTATTAATAGAATTTACCTCATAATTAATATCAAGTTCTTTATAAAGATACTCCTCGATTTCTTTTTCTTTTTCTTTTGCTTCTTTTTCTTGTAAAATAGATAAATCTAATTTATCTTGATAGTCTTGCACTATTTTTTTTTGAATATCTAAAGGTGGTAAAGGGATTTTTAAAGATTCTAAAATATCAAAAGCTAATATTTGTCTTACACTTCCTCTCGTGTTTTCATTTATAATATTGTTAAAAGTACTAGTTTTAAATACCATAAATAAATATTCAGGTAATAATGCTTTATGACAACTAAATACTACATAAGCAGGACTAATTAAATCATTTTTTTGTTTTTTTGTTTTTATTCCTATTGAACCTACATTTATACGATAAGGGTTATAAGATAAAAAACCATTTTTTACTATCTTGTATGCTTGGTTTATATCTTTACCTTTTTTAATTTCATTATCAAAAAGACCTATTTTATTATTTACTCCAAGTATTTTAAAATTATCATTTGGAAACTCAAAAGGTTTTATTTTTATTTTTTCGTCGTTTATATAATCACCTAAATTTACTATTTCATAATTAGAATATATAAAAGATGACAAATGTCTTTTAACATCCCATAAAGTAAAATCTCTAAATCTTATAAACTCTAATAAAGCACTCATTAATTTCTAGTTTTCCAAAGTTTTTGCTCTTTTCTGTACTTTGTAAATACTTCTAAAAGTTCTGGAAGTTGGTTTTCTCCTTTAGCTCCAGTTGTGGTAATACCTGCTTTTTTTATATCTGAAATAGCTATATCATAGTCAAATTTTTCTTTTACTATCTCTTTAATCTCATTAATTTGTTTTAATTTTAAATCTTTCAATCTAGCTTTTAAAACTTTTTTAGAATCTGCTTTTGGAGCTTCTTTTCCCCTAAGTTTTAATTGTTCTTCTATAGAATTTATGTCATCAAAATATTTAGCTTCTAATTGTTTTGTAGTTTCTTCTTTTATATTTTTATATTCTTTTTCTTCATTAGCTGTAAATTTTTTAAAAAACACTAAGCTTGTTTTTACAGTTGCTCCACTACTTATAAATATATCTTGAGGAAGAGAGACAATAAGTATTATCTTAGCTTTACTTTCAAAATACTGTCTGGCTTTTTGTAAATTTGAAGAGTTAAGTACTCCCTCAGGTAGAACAATACCCATTCTACCACCAGCTTTAAGTAAATCTAAGCATCTTTCTATAAACAGTACTTCTGTAGCTCCTGATGATTTTCCTACTTCAAAAAGCCCTCTTATTGGTTCATTAATATTACTCGTAACTTGTTTCATCTCTTCTTTATAAATAGTGCCATACTCTTGTATGTATTTTTTAATCATACTTTCATTTGTATATTTATCATCTTCTTCTACTGCTGGAAACTTTTTATCAAGATTTGTACCAAAAGGAGGATTTGTGATAATCAAATCAAATCTATTTCTAAATATACCATTTACATTTAAAAGCCCGTCATTATGATGTATACCATTATGTCCATCTCCGTGCATTATCATATTCATCTTAGATACTCTAGCCATTCTGGGGTTTGCATCTGTTCCAAATATTGTTTTATGAGATAGTTTACTTATTTTTTTTTCTTGTTTTTCATTTGTCTTTTTTAAAAATTCTTCGTATTTATTTTGTAAATTTTCATCTTCTATATGTTCTAAGTTTTCACCAAAAAGCTCTTTTTGCTTTTTTTGTTTGATTTTTATAAATTCTTCATCAATATTATTCTTAATACTTTCAAAAGTTTTAATTAAAAAGCCACCACTCCCAGCACAAGGGTCACATATAAGCTCATCTTCTTTTGGATCTAATAAATCTACTATAAAATCTACTATAACACGTGGAGTAAAAAACTGCCCTAATTCACCTCTAAAAGTACGACCTAAGAATTTTTCAAATGCTATACCTTTAACATCTGCACTTGTTGAAGTAAGATTATAGATTTGTAATTCTTTTACTATTTCTTCAAAGCTTTTTTCTCTTAGTTTTATTTTTTCATTTTCATCAAAAATATTATCTTGTTCAAACTCTTTTTTTACATCTTCAAAAAGCCTTTGCATATAAGAGCTTTCTTTTTCACTTTTTCCACGACTTATATTCCAAGCTTCTTTTAATCGTTCAAATTGTTTAAAAGAAAAAATAGCTTCTTGTTTAGGGTTTCTCTCATACATGATTTTAATAAAAAGTATTTTACTAATCTCATCAAAAGAAGCTTCAGGAGATAATTTATCGTTATTTCTTATGATATTATGGCATTTATGAAGTAGTTTAGCAAACTCATCACCTGTAAACTCTTTTGTTTTTTCTAGTGCTTCTTTTAATTTTTTATCATTTAAAATATCTTTAGCATTTGGTATATCATTAACTGGTTGAAGTTTTAAAGGAAGTTTTTCTTCTACGGTTTTATATACTTGTAAAACTTTACCATTTGATACGGCAAAAAGTTTTGCTCGACTCCAAGTAGCATAGTTATACCC
>JADGEG010000043.1 GCA_016744485.1 Arcobacter sp.
CTATTAATGTATTTGTAAAAGTTGGTTTAAATGCCAATTTAGATATAACAAAAGAATTAAATGACATTATAAATGAAGGGGTTGCGTTAGGATATCAAGATCCTTCAAATACTTTAAGATATTCTATTGTAAAAGATCCAGCAGGAAAGAGAGAAAATACAAGAGATAATACTCCTGCTGTTATTCATGTAAGTGTTAATAATGGAGATACTATTGATATAACTGTTGCAGCAAAAGGTGGAGGAAGTGAAAACAAATCAAAATTTGCAGTTTTAAATCCAAGTGATAGCATATATGATTGGGTGATGGAAAATGCAAGAAATATGGGTGCTGGCTGGTGTCCTCCTGGAATAATAGGTATTGGTATTGGTGGAAATCCTGAAAAATCTATGCTTTTAGCAAAAGAGTCTTTAATGAGTGAAGTTAATATTCATGAGCTTCAAGAGCGAGGGGCTAAGAATGCCTTAGAAGAGTTAAGACTAAAACTATATGAAGATATCAATAAAATAGGAATAGGAGCTCAAGGATTAGGAGGACTTACAACTGTATTAGATGTAAAAATTCTTGATTATCCCTGTCATGCAGCATCTTTACCAGTTGCTATGATACCAAACTGTGCAGCTACAAGGCATATTCATTTTGAACTTAAAGGCGATGGCCCAGCTATTTTTAAAAAACCAAACTTAGATTTATGGCCAGATTTAAAACTTCCTATTGATAGTATTAAAAAAGTAAAAATTCAAGATTTAACAAAAGAAAACTTATCTCAATTTAAATCAGGAGATACTTTGTTATTAACGGGAAAAATTTTAACGGCAAGGGATGCTGCTCATAAAAAAATCGTTGAGTATAAAAATGCTGGAAAAGATTTACCAAATGGTGTTACTTTAAAAGATAGATTTATTTATTATGTAGGACCCGTTGATCCTGTAGGAAAAGAAGCAGTTGGGCCAGCTGGCCCAACAACTTCAACAAGAATGGATAAGTTTACAAAAGATATGATGGAAATAGGAATATTAGGAATGATTGGAAAAGCTGAGAGAAAACAGCCTACAATTGATCTAATTAAAGAGTATAAATCTACTTATTTAATTGCAACTGGAGGAGCTGCTTATTTAATCTCTCAAAGTATTAAAAAAGCAAAAGTTGTTGCATTTGAAGAATTAGGTATGGAAGCTATATATGAGTTTGATGTAGTAGATATGCCTGTGACAGTCGCTGTTGATACGAATGGTGTTTCTATTCATACAACAGGACCTGCACAATGGAGAAGCATATAAAATAGTTATGTTATAAGGTTGTATTTTGATAATTTATTCTTATTAATCGTTTGTTAACTTTTTGTTAGTTTACAATTAATGCTTAGAGTGTATACTTTTAATACACAATAAGTAAAGCGAACCCTACTTATAAAATACAAACAATTATTCTAAACAAATTCTCCTAAGGCATCTTTTTTAAGGTGTCTTTTTTATTACCTTGACTTCTATTTCCTTTAAGTTTTCATATAAGTTAACTTTTCTTAATAATTTTAATTTTAAGAAATAAGAATGTCCTAAATATACTATATAAAATACTGCACAGAACATAGTAATAAAAGGTATCATAGAAATGATATATAAAAATAAAGTTCTTAGTCTAAAAATATTGGCATATTTACCGTGGATTATATTTTTTTCTTCTTTGCTAAAAATATTTGAATATACATCAAAAGTTAAAAGTTTATGAAAAAAATAATAAAATGGTAGATTGATTGCTAAGATATTAATTAAAGGAATAAAATATAAAGGACTAAGTAGAATAAAAAATAGAATCATAAATAAAAAACTTTTTACTAAAACCCAAATAGATGATAAGAAAGTACCATAAGAATTTATTACTAAAGAAGAATAATGTCTTTTGTGAATAATACTTAAAATCATAGGAGTGAAAAACCCTATTATTAATATACTTAAAAAAACGGAAAACATCATGATAAATATAGTTCCAAGTGTATAAAATATTATGCCTATAAGCCAAGAAGTAAAAGTGTATTTAAATAAAAATACTAGAATATAAGTACTAGCTATTAAATAAAAAGGTGCATCATCTGCTAATACTATTTCTTCTCCATTTTGTGCTGTTTGTATAAATTCTTGTAAATTTGCATAACCAATATCAGCTAAAATAAAAAAGAAAAAAAACATTACAAAAATAGTAAATAAAAGTGGAAATATTGCTATTTTTAATATGTCTTTTGTAAAAAAATCTTTTAAACTAAGACGGAATACTTGTATTTCATTCATGTGCTACCTTTTATATTTTATATCTTGTATCTCATGTATCAAATCTAGTTCTATATTCACACTTTTGACATAATTCTTCTATTATAATATTTTTTTTAAATGCTTCTTGTATATTTGTAACTTTTTTTGAACTTAGTATATCTTTTAAACTATTTTTTTTAAAGTCACCTAGATTTACTTTAGCATTAATATCTAAACAACAAGGCACAAGTGTACCAGATGAGGTAATACCAAAGTGTGAATCTAAACCATAGCAAAAACCTTCCTTAGAAACAAATTCATTATCTAAAGAAGGCCATTTAAAGTATTCATCAAAATCAAAAAATACTTTTCTAGCAATTCTTATATTTTTAGGTTTTTCTTTATATATTTTTTCTAAATCAATCTTAAGATTAAAATGTTTATTAACTATATTAAAAACTTTTGTATTAAACTCTTTACAACTTTTGGCTTCATCAAAGTTCCATATTCTTAAATTGATAAAAAACTCTTGTTTTTTGTCAATACAAAAAGAAAGAAAATCTAAAATTGGATTTAAATATTCTTCTAAAGATTTTTTATGAGAATTTGCATTGTATGAATTGATTGAAAAGTTAATTTGTCTAATAGTTTTATGAAATAATACTTTAAAATTATCTTTTTTTAAAGTATTTCCTGTTGTTGTGATATTTACTTTTAAATTATATTTAAAACTAATATCTAAATATTGTTTTAAGTTACTAAGTACTAAAGGATCTCCAAGTAGATGATAAGCTAGTTGTTTTGTTAAATCTTTTAATTGAAAGTTTAAGATATTAAAATTTTCTAAAGACATAGTTTTATTATCATTTATAGGAGGTGGACAAAAACTACATTTTAAATTACAGATATTTGTTAGTTCTATATAAACTTTTTTAAATTTTTTTACCATTTCTTAAGTAGTTTTTTAATCATATTAATATCTTTGATATTTATTAAAAAGTTTTCATTCATTATAAACTTTAAAAATCTTACTTCTGCATTTGTAAAACCATCCATATCCTTATCTTTTATTTTTATATTATCTTTTTGTATATGAATTCTTTTTAGTTTATTATTTTCAAGTTTTGCATAATATACTATTTCATAAGAAGTTTTATTTATCTTTTCGATACTTACAAAAATTTTAAAAATTTTTTCATTAAAACTTGGAAGTAAAATTAAAAAATCAGAGATAGAAATATATCCTATGTATAATTTTGTATAAATATCAAAATATAGTTTATTAATAGTAGATTGTAAAAAGTTTATATTTATTTTATATGTTTTATGTTCTTTTGTTTTTTGTAAAATATATTCTAAATTTTGAAAATAAGAAAACTTTGTACAACTTACATTATGTGTTTGTATATATTTTTTATCTTTTATTTGTTTTAATGCCTTTTGTTTGTAATTATTCAAAACTATTTTTTTTATTAACTCGTGATCATTAAAATCATCACTTAACCAAATAGTAGCATAAGAAGGGAAAGCTTTTAATCCAATAGAACCTTTTGTTAAAATAATTAAAGCTTTAATTTCAAGATGAGGAAAAAGAATAGTTAATAAAGCATATTTTTTAGAAAGCCTTTTATTTAAACTTGCAGTTTTTTTAGAAGTACTCATTTCTACAAATACAAGAGCAGTTTTTGTAAAAAATATAGCATCAAATTCACTTATGTCTTTATAAGCAGACTTGTATACTATTTGAGCACTTTTATCAATCATTAGACCATATTTAAAAATTTTATTTTTATTAAATTGATGAGGGCCTTTTAAGATAAACTGTGTAATATTAGTGTTTGTACTAGCATATAGCAATAATAATTCATATATTATATTTTCGTATATTTCACCTTTGAAGCTATTATAAATAGAAGAATCTTCTAATTCTTCTTTAGATTGAGTTTTTTTCATAAGTTTTTTTATACTTTTACTAGCATACTTATAATGAAAAAGATTACTCTTGATTTCTTTTATAGTTAAGTTTTTTATATCATTTGGTATTATAAATTCATTCATATCTTAGTCTTTATCATTTTTTATTGTATCTAAAGCCAACTAAAGATAAGTATTAAGGGTTATGATTTTAAATTTTTTCATTTTCAAATTTTTCTTTTGGAAAAAATACAGAAAACTTATATATAATTGCATTGTTTACATATTCTTTTTTTTCTTGACTTTTATACTCACTAGAATAGCGACCTGAAAAAGGATTTATTTTCCAAGTATTATTTGAAGGGTTAAATTTCATTTCCCCACCAATTCTAGCTGGCATTCCATTAGTTAAAGTAGGGTGTCCCATTCTTGAATTTAGTTTTTCTTTTCCAATACATAAAAAACCTTCTTTATCTATAAGCCATATATATACTAAATTGTCTTTAAGTTTTTTATTTAAGAAGAAAACTTTTTTATCAACTTTTTTGTTTAGTCTTATTTCACAATGGTCAATGATAATATCATTTGTCATTTCTTCAGACTTAATCATAGATGGTATTTTGAGATATCCATATAAATCATTTAAGTTTTCCAAATAAGTTTCTTGTTTTTTAAAATAATCATTCATTGCCCAAAGTAGACTAGCTGAGTCTTTTTTAACATCTTTTGTAGTAAAACGACTTTCAAAATAATCTTTTACATATTTTTTGATAGTTTTAGAGTATTCTTGATGTTTAGGTAAAAACTCTAAGAATACAGTTCCTTGGTCTATATCTGTAGTATCGAATATTAATTCAAAAATTTGTGTATCTGCAAATATAGCTGTAGCACTCCAAATATATTTAGGTAATGATTTAGTTAAATATTTTTCTTTATGAGAAATCCTTCTTTTTAAAATATCATTTTTCAAGACAAAATTTTCTTTAATATGAATATCCCATTCAAATGCTTTTATTACATCTGCTACACTATTTAATTTTTTATCAATTAAATGTTCACTAAATAAATCAACTAAAAGCAAACATATATCTTTAATCATTAAGTAAGGAATTCTAATTTTATGATAAACCCCAATTATCAATGTATCAGGAATATATTTTTCTTTACTAAAGTCAATCTGAGTTGTCACCTCATCATTTTGTTCTACTTCAACTTCAAACTCATTGTCTTTTAAAACTATTCTTAAAAAAGCCCCATATCTATCATCGTTAACATATATTTTATTTAATTTGTGTGATATAAGAGAAGATTTGTTTTCTATTTCTTTTTTATTCAAAGCATAACCTAATATAGTAACTGCATGTAAGCCTTTTTCTTTAGATGTTTCAAAATCTTGAATAGATACTCCTAAAATAAGTGGTAAACCACTTGAACAATATGCATATATGTATTCTTTAAAAAGTTTAATTTTATTTTCTAATGATATATTTTTAGTGGAAAATTCAAAATATTCTGGGGAAAGATTTTGTTTTTTTAATCCTCTACATATCATATCTGTGGATAAACCAGAGTTTGGAAATTCTCTATGAAATCCATTACTTTCAGGGTAAGCACTTTTTGTAATTAAACTTGATGAAGGTAAATTTATTAAATTCATTTTAGGGTGTGCATGAAAAAAAGACCATAAAGAGGTGGTTGCACATGCTGAAATAATTTTATCTTGTTCTTGAAAAGCAATTGTGTCAATACTTAATTCAATCCCAAATAATGATACTTTATATTTTTTTGATAGAATATATTTATCATATCTGTCTTTATTTATATAATATGGTTTTAAACATAATATTCATTTTCATATATAAAGAATATGCTTTCATTATCTGATTTTTTTAAACCTATTAAATAATCATGTAAATAAGTAATATGTTTTTTTTGTTTTACAATAGATAAGTGAGTGTTAGTTTGATAAGCAATGTATGCAAGGAAATTGTTTTCATTATATTCAAAAATACCATATTCTTTATCCAACTACATACTACTTAGCTATAAAGAGAACTTATGACTACTCATAGTAATAGAGTCAGCATCTTCTTTACTTGAAGCCATTCTTTTTTTTAAAATTTCTTTTTCTTTTTTGTGATATTCTTTTGTTGTGGGAGTAGATTTTAACTGAGATGAGAATTCTTGAAAAACATCAAGCATTGATAATTTTTGTTTAGCCATTTTCATTGTACCCCTTTAATAAGATTGATTTTATTTGCATAGGATACTATAATAGTACTAAATCTAACTTAATTTATATGGGTCTAACAAACTTTAGAGTTTATTTTTTCTATATTTAAGTTTTTTATCATTTGGTATAAGGTAAGTATTACACCCAAATATTATCTAAAAGTCGTATTGTTTTAAATTTCACAACAATTAGTATTATAGTATTCTTTAATTGAACTTTTTTTATTTCTTTAAAGTCTTTATTTACAAACTCAATATATTCTACATTTAAATCTTTTAAGATATTTATCATTTCATTTTTAATAATACTTGTATCAAATTCATTTTTAGAAATAATTTTTAAAGCACAATAAAGTGACTTAGATATTAAACTAGCTTCTTTTCTTTCTTCTTTACTTAGATAGATATTTCTTGAGCTAATGGCTAATCCATCATTTTGTCTAAGTGTTTCACAGGCTATGATTTGAGTGTTTATAAAAAAATCGTTTACCATTTTTTGTATTAAAAATAATTGTTGGGCATCTTTTTTACCAAAATATGAATTATGAGCTTGTATTAAACCAAACAACTTTAATACTACTTGTAATACACCATTAAAATGATCAGGTCTTGAAAACCCTTCAAGTATATAACTTTGGTTTGGTGCTTTAATCAAGACTTCATTTTGTGAATAAATACTTGATATTTCTGGGATAAAAAGATAGTCAACTTTACATAATTCACATATTTTTATATCGGATTCTTCTTTTTTAGGATAAGAGCTAAAGTCTTCATTGGCAGAAAATTGTTTGGGGTTAATAAAAATAGAAACAAATATGATGTCATTTTGTTTTTTGGCTTTCTTAATTAGGGAGATATGTCCTTCGTGTAATGCACCCATAGTAGGAACGAAACCTATTTTAGTACTTATGCCTCTTCTAATACTTTGAAGTTCTTTTGTACTTTTGATTATTTGCATTTATTTCCTTGTAAATTTTTTAATATTTATCAGTATTGGGATTTAATTTTAATAAAACCATATCCGCAATAATATTTCCCAATAATGTTAACATTGCTCCAATAATTAGTATGCCCATAATAACAGGATAATCGTGTGCTAACGCACTTTGAAAAAACAACATACCCATACCATCAATAGAAAAAATAGTTTCAAGTATAACTGAGCCTCCAATAATTCCAGGTAAAGATAAACCTAATAAGGTAATAACAGGAGGGTAAAGGTTTGGTAAAATATAATATCTCAATATTTGTTTTTTATTTAATCCTCTAGCTTTTGCAAAGAATATATAATCTGATTTTAAAATATCAATAGTTAAAGATCTAATATATAAAATTAAGCTACCAATGCCTCCAAAAGTTATGATAAAAATAGGAAGAATTAAGTGCCAAGCAAAGTCTAAATAATATGCTAAGCTAGCATCATTTTCCATAGAGTGAAGTCCAGCAATTGGTAATATCTCAAGATTCATAGCAAAAAAAGATATTCCTAATAATGCTAAGTAAAAGGAGGGAACAGAAAAACTAACTAATGATAATTGAGCAGTAAATTTATCAAACAAGCTATTTTTATTAAAAGCTGATTTGATTCCAAAATATAAAGAAATAATAAAAATTAAAATCATAGAAGTTATATTTATACTCAGTGTTATGGGTAATCTTTGTAAAATTTCATTTTTAACTAATTCACCACTTGTAAAAGATATTCCAAAGTCAAGTTGCACAATAGCAAAAATCCAAGATAAAAATTGTATATGTAAAGGTTTGTCTAGTCCATATACTGCTTTTAATCTTTCTACTGCTTCTTGTGTGATATTTGGATTTAACTCTCCACTTGCAAAAAACGAATTAGGAGCTAAATGAATAGCAATAAAGGATATTATACTTATAATTACCAACATAATAATAAGATATATTATTTTTCTAAATATTAAATTCATTTACTAATAAGTCCCTAAAATTTACTTTATATATTCATTTACTATAACATTGAAAAGCTTTAAATTGGTTTTAGTTTCTTATTGTTTTACTTATCTAAATGGAAGTTGTTTTATATGATATTTTGGACATAGAGCTTATGTCATATTAGCTGATTAGTTAATATGACATTTGAGTTTTTTAATTTAAATCATCTAATGATTTATAATTATCAAGATATTTTGTATCAAAATTATTATTTATAAAGTCTTTATTCTCCATCATTTTTTTATGAAAAGGAATAATGGTTCTAATTCCTTCAACTTCAAATTCATTTAAAGCTCTTTTCATAATACTAATAGCTTTATTTCTATTTCTTGCCCATACAATTAATTTACCTATCATAGAGTCATAATAAGGAGGTACAGTATAACCTGCATAAATATGAGAATCAATTCTTACATTACGACCACCTGGAACCATCCATTGAGTGATTCTACCAGGACTTGGTAAAAATGAATTTGGATCTTCAGCTGTTATTCTACATTCAATTGAATGCCCTCTTAATTTTACACTTTCTTGTGATGGCAATTTTTCACCTTGAGCAACTTTAATCATTAATTCTATTAAATCTAAGCTAGACACCATTTCAGATACTGGATGTTCAACTTGTAATCTTGTGTTCATTTCCATAAAATATATATTTTGTTTATCATCAGATAAAAATTCAAAAGTTCCTGCACCTTCATATTTTAAATGTTTCGTAGCTTTTATAGCAATATCGTGCAGTTTTTTTCTTGCTGGTTCATCTAAAGATAAAGCAGGTGATTCTTCAATAATTTTTTGATGTCTTCTTTGTAAAGAGCAATCCCTTTCACCTATATGAATAGCATTGCCATGTGAATCACCAATAACTTGAACTTCTATATGTCTTGGGTTATTTATAAACCTTTCTAAATACATAGTCCCATCACCAAAAGCTGCTAATGCTTCAGATGAAGCTGCTGTGAAAAGTTGATCGAAATGGGCTTCATCATGTATGAGTCTCATTCCTCTTCCACCCCCACCTGCACTGGCTTTTGCCATAATAGGGTAGCCAATTTGCGAAGCTATTTTTCTACCCTCTTCTAAACTGTGAACAGAACCATCTGAACCAGGAACAACAGGAACACCAGCTTTTATCATCTCATCTTTAGCTTTTGATTTATCTGCCATTTTTTGCATAACTTCAACAGAAGGGCCTATGAATTTTATATTGTGTAGTCTACAAATTTCAACAAAATCTTGGTTTTCACTTAAAAAGCCATAACCAGGGAAAATAGCATCACAGCCAGTCATTTCAGCTGCAGTTATAATAGCTGGTACATTTAAATAAGAATCAGAAGATTTAACATCACCAATACAGACAGCTTCATCGGCATGTTTTAAATAAGATGCCTCTTTATCTCCTGCACTATAAACAACAACAGATTTTTTTCCCATTTCATGAATAGTTCGAATAGCTCTTTGAACTATTTCTCCCCTATTTGCAATTAATATTTTTTTTATTTCTGGCATGGCATGCTTCTTTTATATTGTTTCAATAACAAATAAGGGCATATCATACTCAACAGGTTTGCCATCTTCTACTAAAATATCAACAATTTTACAGTCAAATTCAGCTTCAACTTCATTCATAATTTTCATAGCTTCTAATATACATAAAGTTTGACCTTTCTTAACCTTGTCACCTACTTTTACAAATTCTGGAGCTTCAGGAGATGGAGAAGCATAAAATGTTCCAATCATTGGAGAATCAATAGTTTTACCTAAAATTTCTTTTTCACTTGATGCTACTTTTTCTACAAGAGGTGCTTCAATAACATTAGGAATCACAGAGCTTTGTATTTTACTTTGTAATACAGGAACTTGAACATTATTTTCAAAACCTTTTTGTAATGCAATTTCAAATTGTGAATCTTTTACTTTTAATTTATTTAATTCACTTTTATCAAACACTTTAATTAATTCTTTAATTTCTTTAAAATCCATTTCAAACCTTTTTGTGAAGTTATGAATAATATCACAAGTATTATTATAAACAAATTTAAAAAAAATTAATTATTTTTAAATTTTAAATAGTTTTTAGGTATAATTTATGTCAAAAATAATAAATAAAGAATAGATTAATGATAAAATTAGAAGATATAAAAAATGCACAAAAAAAGATTAAAAAAATAGTAAATAAAACTGCATTAACTTTTGCACCAATTCTAAGCGAAAAAACACATTCTAAAGTTTATATAAAAAAAGAAAATCTTCAACTAACTGGAAGTTTTAAGATAAGAGGAGCTTTTAATAAATTAGCAAATCTTTCACAAAGTGATAAACAAAAAGGAGTAATTGCCGCAAGTGCAGGAAACCATGCTCAAGGATTAGCATATTCAGCTAATTATTTTAATTGCGAAGCTACAATTTTTATGCCAGAAGCCACACCTTTAACAAAAATATTAGGTGTTAAATCATATGGAGCTAAGGTAGTTTTGTATGGACAAAATTATGATGAAGCTTTTGCAAAAGCTAAAGAAGTAGCAAATAAAGCTAATCTTGAATTTATTCATCCTTTTACAGATGATCTAATAATAGCAGGTCAAGGCACTGTAGCTTTAGAAATATTAGATGAAATGGATGATTTTGATATATTAATAGTTCCAATTGGTGGAGGTGGTTTAATTAGTGGCATAGCAATAGCTGCAAAAGCAATAAATCCAAAAATTAAAATAATTGGAGTTGTCTCAAGTGGTGCAAAAGCTATGAAAAATTCATATGAAGCTAAAAAACCAATAGATAGCATAAGTGTAAAAACAATAGCAGATGGGATAGCTGTAAGGGATACAAGTCCTAAAATGTTAGATTTAATACTTCAAAATGTTGATGATATAGTTGAAGTTGGTGATAAAGAAATTGCAAATGCAATTTTATTTTTACTAGAAAAACATAAATTAGTTGTTGAAGGAGCTGGTGCTGTTAGTGTGGCTGCTTTATTACATGATAAAATAAAAGTTAAAAATTTAAAAGTTTGCACACTTGTTAGTGGTGGGAATATTGATGTTACTATGTTGTCAATTATTATTGAAAAAGGTTTAATAAAATCTCATAGAAAAATGAATCTTATTATTAAATTAATGGATAAACCAGGTGCATTAACTACACTTACAAATATATTTACAAAATGTTTAGCAAATATTGTTAAGATTGATTATGATAGACACTCTATTAAATTAGACTTTGGAGAGGCTCATATAATGATGGCTTTAGAAACAAAAGGATTAGAACATCAGCAAACAATATTAGAAGAATTAAAAAAGAATTCTTATGAGTTTCAAGAAATTTAATAGTTTAATTCTCTTAATAAAGTAAAGTATTAAAGTTACAATATTATATATTAATAGCTTTAGTGCAAAGCTTTAAAATAGCCTTAGAATATTCATGAAGTTTGTTATTATCAAGTCTTGAGCTTAATCCAGAAATACCAATACAAGCTAATAAGTTTTTATCTTTGTCAAATATTCCAACAGCTAGTGAACTTAAACCATATTCATATTCTTCGTTTTCAATTGCATAATTATTTTTTTTAATATTTTCTAATTCTTTTTTAATAAATCTAGTTTTAGTTAAGGTGTTTTTTGTATATGAAGTTAAATTAATCTGTGAAATATCAATATTGTCATATGCTAATAAGACTTTGCCCAATGCTGTACAATGTAAAGGAGCGAGTAAACCTTTTGTATCTCTCATTTTAATTACTCTTGTAGAATTATCAACTTGATTTAAATAAATTAAAGAGTTGTTTTCTTTAACTGCTAAATAAGTACATTCTTGTGTTAAATTAAATATATCTTCAAGTAAACTTTGTGTTTGTTCAACTAGTATGACTCTTTTAGCTTTAAGTGTCATACTATCCATGAGATCTGTTTTAATTATTTCTTTGCTATTATCTATATATTTTATAAAACCTTCATTCATCAAAGATGTTATTAACCTTGACATTGTACTTTTATCAATATCTAATTCTTGACATAAAGATATTGCAGTTAATGGTTTATCGCTAAACAATATAACTTTTAAGATTTTTAAACCTCTACTTAAAGATTTATTTTGATTTTGCAAAATTATACTCTTTGTTTATTATATTTGTATACCAAATCATTGTATAAAATTAATTCTTTATTTATTAGTAAAAAAATACAAAAAATCAAAATAAATTTAAAAATTTTTATTGCACTATACACTATTTTTAAAAATATTAATCTCAGTATATGAGAAAAAGAATTTCATCTTCTATATAATAGCTTATATATAGGACGATACATAAT
>JADGEG010000044.1 GCA_016744485.1 Arcobacter sp.
CCTTGAAATATCATTTTAGACGACTGATATGTAGTTTCATATGCATATACTAAAGCTTGGTCAAAAGAATAATTTATTTTTATAAGTTTAGGTGCGGCACTAATTCCTATCATTCTTTTTTTAATATCTTCTTTAAAAATATTTTTAGCATCACTTATATAAGGATTTAGAACTTTAACTAAAATTTTATTATCTCTTTTTATAATAAATTTTAAATTGCCTTGTGTTGAAACAATAGTTTTTCCTATATCCGACCAAGTTCTAATTTCTATTTGATTTATTTTTAATATTTTATCACCAGCTTTTAGTTTTGCTTTTTTTGCAGGAGAATTATCCATAACTTTACCAATAGTTGGAGATAAGGAATTTACTCCCATTAAAGCAATTAAAATAAATAAAATAAATGCAAGAATAAAATTAGCCATTGGACCTGCAAGTAATATGATAATTCTTTGCCAAGGTTTTTTTGTATTATATGAGTCATTACCATCTTCAACTAAGTTAGGTTTTGAATCATCTTGTCCTTTCATTCGAACATATCCCCCAAGAGGAATTAAAGCAAGTTGCCATTTTGTACCTGCCCAAACTTTAGAATATACTTGTTTTCCAAAACCTATTGAAAAAACTTCAACTTTAACACCAAAATATCTAGCAGCTAAAAAATGCCCTAATTCGTGAAAAAACACCAAAAAAGATATTACAAGTAAAAATGTAATAGTACCCAAAGATTTTCCTTTTAATTTTTATAATAATCTCTTATATATTCATATCCTGAATACATAGTTAAAGCAACAGCAAACCAAAGCAATTGTGTTCCAAATGTCCAATTCATAATCAAAAAACCAATTGCTACCATTTGAGCTACTGTCTTTATTTTTCCTGTCATACTTGAAGATACATCTTTATTTTCATTTGCTGCCATGACTCTAAGTCCTGTTATTAAAAACTCACGAGATAGTATTAAGAATATAGCCCATATAGATGCTCTATTTATTAGCATTAGGCCTAAAAAACCAGCTAACATTAACATTTTATCTGCAAGTGGATCTAATATGGCACCAAGTTTTGTCATTTGATTCCAAGACCTTGCAATATATCCATCAAAAAAATCTGTAATTGAAGCTATCACAAAAATCAAAGCTGCAAAATAATCAATCCAAGAAGGATGCCAAGAACTAAAAATCTCATTTTGTCTATCTACTAAAAACCATAACATTAAGGGTGCTAATGCTATTCTTAAACAAGCTAAAAGATTTGGTACATTCAAGGCATCATTTTTCATTATCTAAAAGTCGTTCCACCATCAACAACTATAGTTTGAGAAGTAAGCCAAGATGCATCAGAAGTACATAAAAAATAACAGGTATTTGCTAAGTCGTTTGGTTGCCCTATTCTATTAAGTGCTGATAATTCAGCTGTTTTTGCTTTTACTTCTTCATAATTTGTAAATGCTTTTAAAGCATCCGTATCAATTGGTCCTCCTGAAACAGAATTTACTCTAATACCAAATTCGCCCAATTCAGTTGCTGCATACTTAACCATAGTTTCAACAGCTGCTTTATTTGTACCATGTCCTGCATAATTCTCAATATATACTAAATTACCTGTACTGCTTAAAGATACGATTGAACCACCTCTACCTTGTTTTTGCATTCTTTTTGCAGCTTGTTGAGCTCCACATACAAAAGCATTTACAGTTGCAGTATAAATATTATTAAGCCCACGAGGTTTTAATTTCATAAATTTTCCATAACCACCAACAACTGCACGACCATAAATCATGGCATTTGATATGAAAAAATCTACACTATCAAAATCTTCATCAATGAGCAAGAATAATTCTTTATATGTTTGTGGTTCTAAAATATTAAAAGCATAGCACTTACATTTAACTTTATATGTCTCTTCAATATCTTTACAAATATCAATCGCAAATTGTTTATTTGAATTATATGTAAAAGCTACATTAATACCATTTTGTGCGAACTTATAAACACATTGTTTTCCTATGCCTTTTGTACCACCTGAAATAACTAAAGTTTTACCTTTCATATCATTACTCATTATTTAATCACCTTATAATTTTTTAAAATAATTTCTAGTTTTTTCATAGTTTCTACACTAGGAGATGTAAGTGGAAGTCTATATTCTAAAGTATCTAATAAACCACACAAATACATAGCTGCTTTTAGTGGTATTGGATTACTTTCACTAAATAAAATATTATTTAATAAATATAAATCTTCATTTATAGCTCTTGCACTATTAAACTTATTTTCAAATACATCATGTACTAATTGTGATTTTAAATTTGGAAGAAGATTTGCTGTAACTGATATAATACCTTTAGCACCATTACAAAGCATAGGAAAATCAATAGTATCATCACCTGATATTACTACAAAATCTTTTCTTTTTGAATGAAGTTCAACTGCTCTCTCAAGTGAACCACTAGCTTCTTTAACAGCATAAATATTAGAAATATCATCATATAGTCTAATTGCTGTATTTGCTTCTAAATCAACACCTGTTCGTCCAGGTACATTATATAAAACAAGAGGTATATCAACACTTTGTGCTATTGTTTTATAATGTTGGTATAAACCTTCTTGCATAGGTTTATTATAATAAGGAGTTACAGACAGTATTCCATCTGCTCCTACTTCTTGTGCATGTTTTGCTATACCTATAGCTTCATTTGTAGCATTAGAACCAGCTCCTGCTATTACTTTTGTATTTGTATTTTTGCAAGTTAAAACTGCAACTTCTATACACTCTTTATGTTCTATATGTGAAAGTGTAGCACTCTCACCAGTTGTTCCAACAGGAACAACTACATCTATACCTTGTGTAATTTGTCTTTTAATTAAATATTCATACTTTTCTAAATCAACTTTCCCATTTTTAAACGGTGTAATTAAAGCAGTCATCGCTCCTAGCATATCATTCATTTTAATCCTTTTTCTTTTCTTCATTTTGTTTTTTTTCTTTACTTTTTAAAATCAATGTTGTTGAATTATCTTTATTTAAATACTTCTTGGCAACATCAATAATGTCTTGAAGTTTTAATTTATCTAAGTTTTTTTCATAATCAAATAAGGGTTTAATATTATTTCTTACGAAGTAAGCTCCATATAAGGATGAAAGTGAGCTTGAACTTTCAAGGGAGAATATGAAATCAGCTTTAGTATTAATTTTAATTTTATCTAAATCAGATTGTTCAATATTTCCATTTTGAATACTTTTAATTATCTTATCAATTTCTTTTTTTACATCTTTTGCTTTAATACCTTCATTACAAACAGCCATAAACATAAATAAACCTGGATCTGTTAATTCTAAATTATAAGCATAAATAGAATTAACCATTCTTTTTTTATCTACTAATATTTTATGTAAATATGAACTTTTTCCTAAACTTAACAATTCGCTCAATGCTGATAAAGCAACCTGATCTTTATGTTCAAAATTTGGAATATGATAAGAAACGGCTAACATTTCAACTTGTGTATCTTTGTTGATAATAATTTCTTTAGCCCCATCTTGTTTTGGCTCAACAGTATGTATGGTTTTAGGTATTTTTTTCGTATTTTTTATATCTTTAAAGTATTTTGATGCTAAAGAAAAAACATCTTCTTTTTTGATATCTCCAGCAACGACAACAATAGCATTTTCAGCTTGATAATAAGTACTATGAAAATCTTTTATGTCTTTTATATTCCAGTTTTTAATATCATCAGTAAAACCTATTGGTGTCCAATGATAAGGGTGATATAAATAGGCATTATTAAATAATCTGTATTGTAAATAACCCATAGGATTATTATCTGTTCGCCAACGGCGCTCTTCTGCAACTACATCGCGTTCTGGCTGAAATTCTTTATCTTTTAGCTTTAAATTCTTCATAAGTTCTGCAAAAAGTTTTAAAGACTTAGACATATTTTTAGATGATGATTTAATATAATAATGAGTATAATCAAAAGATGTTGAAGCATTATTAACTCCTCCAAAACCTTTTACTATTTCATCAAATTCACCCGCTTTTAAATTTTTTGTTGATTTAAAATTTAAATGTTCTAGCATATGTGCTATTCCACTTTTACCCATAGTTTCATTTCTGCTCCCTACTTTATAAAAAATATCTGTTGATATGACATTAGAATTATTATTCATAGGAATTGCTACTATTTGCAAACCGTTATCTAATGTTTTTGTATAATATTTTGTTAAACTAGAACCCATTAAATTCTCCTTTATAAATAAAAAAATAAATAAAAAACTTAAAAAATAAGATTTATATTTAATATTCATTTTTGATTTTCTTGTATTAAATCAATGCCAATAGCATCTTTAATGCTATTGTAGTTATCTTTTTTTAATAATTCTATTAGTTCTTCATTTATTTTTTTTGCTATACTTGGACCTTCAAAAATCAATCCCGTATATATTTGAACTAAAGAAGCACCTGCTTTTATCCTTTTATAAGCTTGATGTGCATTTGATATTCCACCAACACTAATTAAAATTGTTTTTCCATATAAAACTTCACTAACTTTTTTAAATAATTTATATGATTTATCACTTAAGCAAGCTCCCGATAATCCTCCAAAATTTTTGGCATTTGGCACTAAATCATAATCAATGGTTGTATTACTAATAATAATCCCAGCAGTACCTGCTTTAACTGCTGCTTCGCACAAGGCAATTGCATAAGAAGCTTCAAGATCTGGAGCTATTTTTAATAAAATTGGTTTTTGTGTTAATGTTTTTGCCATAGTAAAAAGTTTTGTAATAAAATCTTCATTTTGCAGGTCTCTTAAATTTGGTGTATTTGGACTTGAAATATTTATTACTAAATAAGTAGCAAATTGTTGAAATTTTTTAATTAGAATTTTATAATCATCTAAAGTAAATTCTTCCTTTGTATCTTTATTTTTACCTATATTTATACCTATGGGTGTGCTATAAGGTAAATTGTGCTTTAGGTTTATCAAAACCTTTGAGGCACCTATATTATTAAAGCCCATTGCATTTTGTACAGATTTATGTTCTTCATATCTAAACATTCGAGGTTTTGGATTACCTTTTTGAGGTTTTGGTGTAATGGTACCTATTTCACTAAAAGCAAAACCCATTGCCTTTACTGATCTAATCATTTTTGCATTTTTATCAAAACCTGCTGCTAGACCTATTGGATTTAAAAATTTTTCACCAAAAATATCTTGTTCAAGCATTTTATTTTTTATAAAATACTTATTTTTAAAGTAACGATTCAAAAAGTCAATACTACCTAAAAACCTTAAAATGTTTTCAGCTATGTTATGTGCATTTTCTGCATTAAAAAGAAAAATTACTTTTTTAAATGTATGATAATTAAACAATACAGAATCCTATATATAAATTTTAGATATTTTATCTAAAACTTAGTAAAAAAATCTTTATAAGAAAGTTTAACTCTTTTTAAATTGATATAATTAACTTTAGAATAAAGATTAATAAACTTTTTTATTAATAATATTATCTTAAATATATCATAATAAATATCTCTCTAAAATAATTTTTGCAGCCAAAGAATCAATACGACCATCTTTTTTATATTTAAATGTACCTTTTATTAACTCTTTTGCTTCAACAGAACTCATATTTTCTTCTTGAAAAACAATTGTTCCACTAAATTTTATAAGTTTTATAAAGTGTTTTATTCTTTTTTGCATTTCTAAACTAGCACTTGGAAAACCAACTACTAAAATATCAATTTCCCAATCTTTAAGTATTATAGATAGTTCATTACTTGCTTGATTTCTATTTTTTCTAATAATTGCTTGAAGTGGGGTGACTATGTCTAAATTTAAACAAATAGCAATACCAATGCGCTTTAAACCAATATCAATACAAGCTAGCTTCATATATTATTTATACCTTTTATAGTTTTTTTATAAAATTTAGATAAAATTATATCCTTAATAATATAAATTATAGGATGTATACTAAATGAAATTAGCAGTTTTTGATTTTGATTCAACTTTAATGAACGGTGAAACAATAGATTTTTTAGCACAAGCTTTAGGTGTTGAAGAACAAGTCACCTCCCTTACACAAAAAGCCATGAATGGTAAATTGGATTTTTTTGAATCTCTTATACAAAGAGTCAAACTTTTAAAAGGTTTAAAGCATAAAGATGCCGTTAAAATATGTAAAAATCTTCCTTTAATGAACGGAGCAGCTCAAAGTGTTAGTAAACTAAAAGAAAAAGGCTATAAAGTAGTATGTTTTTCTGGTGGTTTTACAATAGCAACAAATGTAGCAAAAGATAAATTACACCTAGATGCTACTTTTTCAAATATTTTACATGAAAAAAATGGAATTTTAACTGGTTTAGTAGGGGGAGATATGATGTTTTCTTCAAGTAAAGGCGATATGATACAAAAACTTCAAGCAATATTAAATATTACAGTTGAAAATACTTTAGTTGTAGGTGATGGTGCAAATGATCTTTCTATGTTTAAACATGCAAAACAAAAAATTGCTTTTTGTGCAAAAGATATATTAAAAAATGAAGCAAATATTATTATAGATGAAAAAGATTTATCTATAATGTTGAAATATATATAAGGAATTAAAAATGAGCTTAAGAGAAGATATTAATTTTTCACTATGGTGTGATTTTATAGAAAGAGACTTTTTAGAAAATAAATTTCAAACAATAATACAAAATCAAACAATCCATGGTGCAACATCAAATCCAGCAATTTTTGCTTCTTCTATATCAAATAGTATTGCATATAGGCAACAATTAAATATGCTACAAGCAAATGATGCAAAAACAATTTATGAAGAATTAGCAATAACAGATATTAAAAGAGCTTCTCAACTTTTAAATAATCTACATCATAATAATGAAAATGATGGTTTTATTTCTATTGAAGTTGATCCTTTATTATGTGATGATACGAAAGCCACCATTGAAGAAGCTCTTAGATTACATCAATTTATTGCAGCGGATAATGTAATGATCAAAATTCCTGCAACGAATGCAGGATATGAAGCTATGAGTAAATTAACATCTATAGGGATTAATATAAATGCTACTCTTGTATTCTCTCCTCAACAAGCAATAAAATGTGCAAAAGCATTGAATGAAGGAATAAAACTTTCAAATAAAGATATAAAAGCAGTTATTTCTATTTTTGTATCAAGATTTGATAGACATTGTGATGAAGATTTTAGAAATAAAGGTCTTGAGACTTCTAAATTTGGTATTATCAATGCTACAAAATGTTATCATGAAATAAATAAATTTAAAAACCATAATATAAGAACATTATTTGCAAGTACTGGTGTAAAAGGTGATTTATTAAAAGCTAGTTATTATATTGACAACTTATTATTTCCAAATTCAGTTAATACTGCTCCTTTGGCTACTATTGATAACTGGATAGAAGAAGGTGAGAAAACCAAATCTTCTATTTTAAGTGAAAAAGAATGTAATTTATTTTTTGATAAATTAACCTTAAATAAAATTGATATTAATAATATATATGAAGTACTTTTAAATGAAGGTCTTGAGGCTTTTAAAGTTTCATTTAAAGATTTACTAAACAAATTAAAAACTTAGATTATAAGGTTAATAAAATGATAGAATTTTTAAAAAAAGCAAAAAAAGCAAAAAAAGAAATTGCTATGTTAACTACTGAAGTTAAAAATAATATATTATTTGAAATGGCCGATGCATTAATTGAAGAGTGCAATTATATTATTGAAAATAATGAAAAAGATATGAGTGAAGCAATATTATCAAATTTATCCAAAGATATAAAAGACAGATTGCTTTTAACAGGTGAGAGAATTGTTGACATGTCTAATGCTTTAAAAGAAATTGCCGCATTAAAAGAACCTATTAATAGAGTGCTTGATGGTTGGACTGTACAAAATGGTTTAAATATACAAAAAGTTTCAATACCTATAGGAGTAATAGCTATAATATATGAAAGTAGACCAAATGTTACAAGTGATGTAGCAGCTTTATGCCTTAAAAGTGGAAATGTTTGTATATTAAAAGGTGGAAAAGAGGCTAAACATTCAAATCAAGCTATTACAAAAATATTAAGAAATGTTCTAGAAAAAAATAATGTATCAAAAGAAGTAATATCACTTATTCCTAATAACGATAGAGAAGCAGTAGCTTCATTAATTATTCAAGATAAATATCTTGATTTAATTATTCCAAGGGGAGGAGAAGAGTTAATAAAATTTGTTAATAAGAATGCAAGTGTTCCTGTAATTAAACATGACAAAGGTTTATGTCATATGTATTTAGATAAGGATGCAAATCATAATAAAGCAATAACAATTGCAATAAATGCAAAATGTCAAAGACCAGGAGTGTGTAATGCTATGGAGACATTATTAATTCATAAAGATGTCGCAGCTTATCTTTTACCTCCTTTACATGAAAAATTTATAAAAGAGAAAACACAAATAAAAGCTTGCACGGAAACTAGGACATATATAGATGTACAAAGTGCTACTTTAGAAGACTATCATACAGAATATCTTGCAAATATTGTAAATATTAAAGTTGTAGAGAATGTTGATGAGGCAATTGAGCATATTAATATTTATAGTTCAGGACATTCTGAGTCAATTATTAGTGAAAACTATTCAACAATCAATAAATTTTTAGATGAAGTTGATTCAGCTTGTGTGTATGCAAATGCAAGTACTAGATTTACCGATGGTAATGCTTTTGGTTTTGGTGCTGAAGTTGGAATATCTACAAATAAACTGCATGCAAGAGGGCCTATGGGTGTTAATGATTTAACAACATTTAAATACAAAATTTATGGAAATGGTCAAATTAAGTAAACTACAAATAAAATATTAAAAAATGCTTAGTTTAAGCTTAGTTTTAGTATAATCCCGAAAATTTTAATTATAAAGAGACCAAATGAGAGATATTAGAAATATTGCTGTTATTGCACATGTTGATCACGGTAAAACTACATTAGTAGATGAATTATTAAAGCAATCTGGAACTTTTACTGCTCACCAAGAAGTAGAAGAGAGAGTAATGGATAGTAACGATATTGAAAAAGAAAGAGGAATTACAATTCTTTCTAAGAATACCGCTATTGATTATGCAGGGGTAAGAATTAACATTATTGATACTCCTGGACATGCTGATTTTGGGGGAGAAGTTGAGAGAGTTCTTAAAATGGTTGACTGTGTACTTTTATTAGTAGATGCTCAAGAAGGTACGATGCCTCAAACTAAATTTGTTGTTAAAAAAGCTTTATCTTTAGGGCATAGACCAATTGTTGTAATTAATAAAATTGATAAACCAGGAAGTGATGCTGATAGAGTTGTTGATGAAGTGTTTGATCTATTTGATCAAATGGGTGCAAATGAAGAACAATTAGAGTTTCCCGTCATTTATGCAGCTGCACGTGATGGTTATGCAATGCATAACTTAGAAGATGAGAAAAAGAACTTAACTCCTTTATTTGAATCAATCTTAAGCGAAGTTCCTAAACCAAAAGGTGCTGATGAAAATGGTCTTCAATTACAAGTATTTACACTTGATTATGATAACTTTATTGGAAAAATTGGAATTGCTCGTATTTTTAATGGAACAATTTCTATGGGTGAAACTGTTACTCTAGTAAAAGCTGATGGCGAAAAAATCAAAGGTAGGGTTACTAAACTTATTGGATTTAAAGGCGTAGATAGATTTGATATTAAAACAGCAGGTACGGGTGATATTGTTGCTGTTGCTGGTTTTGAAACTATTGATGTAGGCGATAGCTTATGTGATCCAGCAAACCCAATGCCACTAGATCCTATGCATATAGAAGAACCTACACTTTCAGTTACATTTTCTGTAAATGATTCTCCACTAGCTGGAACTGAAGGTAAATATGTAACTTCTAATAAAATTGATGAAAGATTAGAAGCAGAAATGAATACTAATATTGCTATGAATTATGAGCAAATTGGTGAGGGTAAGTTTAAGGTAAATGGTAGGGGTGAGTTACAAATTTGTATCCTTGCTGAAAATATGAGAAGAGAAGGTTTTGAATTTTCAATTGGTCGACCTGAAGTAATTGTTAAAGAAGTTGATGGTGTTAAAATGGAACCATTTGAACATTTAGTAATTGACTTACCAGATGAATTTACAGGTGCTATTATTGAAAAACTTGGTAAAAGAAAAGCCAATATGACAAATATGGTTCCAATGGGTTCAGGATATACAAGACTAGAATTTGAAATTCCAGCTCGTGGTCTTATTGGTATAAGAACTGAGTTTTTAACTGAAACAAAAGGGGAAGGTGTTATGAATCACTCTTTCTTAGAGTTTAGACCTCATTCAGGTATTGTTGAATCTAGAAAATATGGTGCTTTAGTTTCTATGGAAGCTGGTGAAGCTGTAGGATATTCAATCTTTAACTTACAAGAAAGAGGTATAATGTATATTAAGCCTCAAGATAAAGTTTATAGTGGAATGGTAATAGGTCAACATGCTAAATCAAATGATTTAGATTTAAACCCTACTAAAGCTAAGCAACAATCAAATGTACGAAGTTCAGGAGCTGATGAAGCTATTAAGTTAGTGCCACCAAGAGTTATGTCTTTAGAAAATGCACTAGAGTGGATTGAAGAAGATGAGTTAGTTGAAGTTACACCTATTTCTATACGAGTGAGAAAAAGAGAACTAGATGCTACAAAAAGAAAAAGAACAGCTAAAAAACAAAAGTTTGCTGATTAAAACTATAATATAAAAAAGAATAAGTTTTATACTTTTTCTTTTCTTGTTATCATAAAAATAACTATTCTTATCAAGATATGAACATCATTTAGCAAGAAATGGATTGTTTTAAAATTACCATTATTTTATACTTATAAAAAAGGTAAATAATGAGTATAAAAAACTGGATATTGTTAAGTGTTTTATCAATTTTATGGGGAGCTTCGTTTTATTTTATTGAAAAAGCACTTGAGAATTTTTCTTTTGAAAAAGTTGTTTTTTTTAGGGTGTTTTTTGCAACACTATTTGTTTATGTTTATATTTTACTAAAAAAAATTAAGATAATTTTATCTTTAAAAGCTTTTGTTTTGTTTACGATAATGGCTTGTTTGAACAATATTTTCCCTTTTTTGTTAATTACTCATGCACAAGAAAGTATAAGTGCTTCTTTAGCTTCAATATTTAATGCCACAACTCCTATATTTACTGCTTTATTGTCTCATTTTATATTTAAAAACGAAAAACTAAAACCTTTAAAATTTATTGCTTTAATCTTAGGTTTTATTGGAATAATGATTTTATTATTTCCAAGCTCTACTATGAATTTTCAAAGTGCTTCTCTTTTTGCTTTATTAGGTGCAGTATCATATGCACTTGCAGGAACATTTGGAAGATATTTAAAAGAATATAATCCAATTTTAAGTGTTTTTTATATGTTATTTTGTTCATCTTGTATTCTTTTTATAATTTTTTACAAAAATATAATAACACTTGATATTACTAGTTATGCGATATTTAATAATGTTTTGTTATTAGCATTTTTTTCCACTTTTATTGCTTATATTATTTATTTTAAGTTACTTTTTTCTGTTGGTGCAGTAAAATTATTGTTAGTCACATACCTAATACCTATAAGTGCAAGTCTTTTAGGCATAATCTTTTTAAATGAAAGGTTTACTCTTAACATGCTAATTGCTTCTTTGTTTATTTTATTGTCATTATATTTAATTAATTATGAAAAGCAAAATAATGCCTAAAAATGAAATAAAAAATTACAAGCATTATGCTCAAATTAAAAAAGCTATTATATATTATGAAAGAAATTATAAATATCAACCTAATATAGATGAAGTTGCTTCTCATCTTGAATTAAGTAAGTTTCATTTTTCTAGGCTTTTTAAAGAATATGCAGGTATTTCACCTAAGCAGTTTTTACAAAGCACGACATTAGAGTATGCAAAAAAACAATTATGTGAGTCTACATCTATTTTAGAAACAAGCTTGGAGATTGGCTTATCAAGTAGTAGTAGGTTGCATGACTTATTTGTTAATTTTATAGGTGTTAGCCCCAATGAATACAAACAATTAGGACAAAATTTAAATGTATATTATGGTTTTGCATATTGTTCTTTTGGAAAAGTACTTTTAGCATATACAAAAAAAGGAATTTGTGCATTAGAATTTTGTGATAATAATGAAGATGTATTATTGTTAAGATTAAAACAAATATGGAAAAATGCTAAGTTCATTAGTTCAAATAAGGAAGCCCAAGAATATTTAAATAAAATTTTTACAAAAAAAGAAGTAATAGATATTTATGTACAAGGCACAAACTTTCAAATTAATGTTTGGAAAGCCTTACTTAATATTCCATATTCTAAAGTACTTTCGTATAGTGATATTGCTAAAAATATAGGCAAAACTAAAGCAGTTCGTGCCGTTGCTTCTGCTATTGGGTCTAATAATATTGCTTTGCTAATTCCTTGTCATAGAGTACTTTCTAAAACAGCAGCCATTGGAGGTTATAAGTGGAAAGAAAGTAGAAAAAGAATTATTCTTGCATATGAACAAATTAAAAAAA
>JADGEG010000045.1 GCA_016744485.1 Arcobacter sp.
ATTTTATATTTTATTCTAATTTTAGGAATAAGAATATTAAATTAAGTGGTTTGTTTTTATAGGGATATTATACTTAGGGGCTGAAAGTTTTTTAAATCAATAATTATATATTACCAGGCATAATCCTTCACCATCATATAATTTAAAATTTTTATCGCGTGGTTTTATATTTTTTATTTTTTGTTCGACCAAAGGTTTTATTATTTTAGGCATTTATTTTCCTTTTTTTACAGTAAGCTTTTTTTATTTAAAAGTATACTGCGAAGTATACTGTAAAAAAAGATGAAAACAAATGAAAAAGAACAAAAGAAAACAAAAGATAGAAACTCAGAAAATATATTAATAAGGGTTTTTCAAAGGTATTTGAAAGAGAACAAAAAGTTAAGTGGCGGACAAGGAGAGATTCGAACTCTCGGTAGTTTTTGCTACGGCTGCCTTCCAAGCAACTGGTTTAAACCACTCACCAACTTGTCCAAATAAAAGTGTATAAGGTTTTAACAAAATATTACTTTAATATTAATTAAACTATTTCCCATACTTAACTAAAATAAATAAAGCAATAATACTTATGATAATACCATTAATTCCCATTTGATTTGGAAAATGTGCATTTAAAAATATAATTTCAGCTCCTAATGCAAAAAAAACTTCTGTTGATTGACTAGCATCTACAAGCATAATTGTACTAGCAGTATTTGCCTTACTTCTTGCATATAAGAATAGTGTTGTAGCAATTACACCTGAAAATAGTGCGATGAGTGCTACATTATAATATTGATTAATAGATGCTATTCCTACATCTAAAAATATATAAAGTATTATCCACAAAGGAGTACTTCCAAGTGTTAATAAAAATACTTTAACAAAAGCATTATTTAAAACCTGAAATTCATTAGAGTTTTTATTTTCTCTTTTTTGCTTTTCTTGCCATACCAACTGATTACCAAATGGGTAACAAAATCCTGCAATTAATACAGGGACAGCTCCATAAATAAGGTCTTTCATATTTAAAACATCAAAATGACTAATATTGACCATAGATATACCAATAACTAAGAATATACTACAAAGCCATATTAATTTTGATAATTTTTGACCAAATAAAGCTAATACAAACAATGATGCTAAAATAGTAAATTGCCATGTAGTAGCTAATATCCAAGCTGGTGAATAATCAGCTGCAAAACAAATTAAAGCATAAAAAAAACCAAAACCAATAGTTCCTGATATAGTCCAAAAAATAAAATGTTCAAAAAATTCTTTCATAATACTTTTACAATATTTATAACCTTTAAAGCCTAATAATCCAAAGAATAAGAACATTAAAGTATATATATATCTAAGTGTAGCTGACCAGAACCAATGACCCCCATCAAGAGATATCATTTTATTAAGAAAGAATGTAACACTAAAGAAAAGTGATGCAAATAATGCAATAATTAGTAAAGATAAAGAACTTAGTTTATTTGTTGAGATGATTTTACCTATTTTTAAGTATCTTTAAGAGCTTCATTTGAAATATTTTTAGGAGCTTTCTTTTTAATAATTCTAGGAACTTCATGGGCTATAATTTCTATATAAAAACTCTCACAATCTTCTTGTGAAGCTTCATTTATACATTTTGTTATATCTACAAATGATATAGTATCAACTTCTTCATTATTTTTTGCAAATTTACAAGCAAATCTTAAAATATTATCTTCATCATTTATAACTTTTCTTTTTTCTCTTTTGATATATTTTCTAATTTGGTGCTTAATTGATTCTAATAATCTATCACTATTTTTGTTTTTTTCTTTTAATAAAAATCTTTTGTTCATGATTTACTCTCACATTTATAATAGTTTTGAACTTGTCCTTTTGAACTTTTTGGAACTAAACCTAAAGTCATATTTTGCATTAATAATAACATGAAATCCTTATTAGAATAAGATGACATTCCTTGTCTTTTCATTCTAAATTCAAAAGTTTTATAAGCTTTTGAATTTAATTTATTATTATTTAAAATAAAAACAAAAGGCTCTTTTTGTGCCTCTTTTTTTGTAATATCATAAGATATTCCTTGTTTTACTGTATTGATTTTTAGACATACATATTGAGTATTTTTTTTAAAATTTAAATTTGCAAATAGTAAACTACTTAGTAAAGATAAAAATATAATTTGTTTCATAGCAAAGTCCTTTTTATATAATAAGAGATTTAAAAAATTAAGGCAATACTAACTAAGTGAAACTTACATTATCATAAATATTATAAGTAAGTCAAAATTTAAACTTGAAGTGCAATTTTAAAAAAGTTTGATAAATATTTAAACTTAATATAATTTAAGATGTAATTTTATATACTATTTCTTTTTTAATTTTTTGTTCTTTTATTTCTATAATTGATAAGTTATCTATTTGTAAATTAATTAATTCATTAAAAGATTTGATATTATTTATTGCAAGTAAATTTAATATTATTCCTCTGTAAGCTTTAGCCCAATGTGACACTACTTTGCCATTTTTAATAAATTTCATACTCATATATGGTTTATTTATTTTGTAAAATTTTTCATAAAACCCTGCTCTTAAATCAAGAATATCATCATCTTTTAAAAAATTATTTAATGCTTTTGAAAAGTTTTCATTATAAAACTTTTCAATATTTAAATTATTAATTTTTTCACCTTGTTTTAACTTATAATCTGGTATTCCAGTATCACCTGCTAATATAGGTCCAAAGAGATTTGAAAAAATTAAAACATTATTATCAACATATTTTGTTTCTTCTTCTTTTAAACTACTATAATTTAAATAATCAAAGGCTACTCCACTATATCTATTTATAACTTTAGAGGTGTTTTGCTTAAAAATATTGTTTGTATAATAATTTATTATATCTTGTTTCTTTGTACCAAATATTTTGCTTAAATCTTCTTGTGAAGCATTAGCAATATAATCGTTATACGAAATAAGTATATTTTTTCTTTCCTTATATAAGTTTGGGAAAATAAAACTATTTTGATTAAAAGTTTTTCCTGTATTAATTGTATTTTTTGCTTCACTTGGTGAAAAAAGAATTTTCATTATCTACTTGCACCATAAATATTTATTTTTTTAATTATTTCAAAATCTTTTTCATGTTTAACATTTTCTGCAAATATTTTTATATTAAGAAGCTTCCCTAATTCATGCATTGATTCAACAAAGGCTATTTTAGATGAGTCTTCAGATATATTATTAGTATAGTCTCTTGCTAGTCTAATATAGTCAAGATTAAAATTTTGTATATCATCTAAAGGAATAAATTTTGTTTCAAACCTTTTAATAATAATTTTTGAATCAAGTTTATGCATCAATGTTGAAAATTCTATAAATTTATCTGTATTTTTAGTAACAGCATAAGCTGTAATAGAAAAAACAAATTGACTAGCAATATTTTTATTTTGAATAATTGTAGACTTTAACCAAGATTTAAAATTATGATTTACCATAGATTCTAATGATAAATTAATTGATATATCATGTTTGATATTATTATCTTTAATATAAGATATAACCTTTGTAATAACAGCTTTATCAAAATCTATAATTTTATTATACTGCTCTGCAATGGATACAAAAGTACCAATTGGAATATCATTATTTTCTTTATCTTTTGTACTTGTAAATGCTTCTTGCATAACAAGTGTACTTTCTTTATCTTCAAAAGTATGTGCATCTCCGATATAATCAACACTAAAATTATAGTTATCAACAATATCAAAAACTAGCTCCTTCCAATCTTCCATTTGTCTTAATAAATCATTTGTTTTTTCTATATGAAATTCATTTGGACCTATTTGTTTAGCTTTTTCATATGCTTCATTTGAGGCTAGTACCATTTGAGGAATTGTTCCTAGTTTATTAAAAGGTGTTCCTCCAATATGAACTATTTCATTTATTTGAATTATTTTTGCAAAATTATTAAATTCTTCTTTTAATATTTTAAGAAAATCATTTATATTATTTTCATTTGTATTTTTCGTAATTAATGCAAATTCTGAACCATAAAATCTATATGCCATAATTTTTACTTTATCCATTTTAATAGTACTTAAAATTAATGCAAAACCTTTAATAAAATTATTAACTTCAGCACTTGTATGTGTTTTTGCATATTTGGCTAAATTATCTATTTTAATAGTAAAAATATAACCTGAATCTTTATTCATAAACATAGATTTTAGATCTGTCTCAAAACTTTGTTTTAATTGCAAATTTGTTAATTCATCTACAGATAGTTTTTTTGTCATATTTTCTAAATTAGAATTTAATTTTGAAATCATAGCTTCTATTTTACTTGACATTTCATTCATAGCTAATGTTACATGTTTAATTTCCGTCGTCCATGACAAATTTTTAATATTTCCAAATTGTCCTTTTGATATGTTTTTTGCAAGATTCTCAACTTCTTTTAATGGTTTTAATAAAAATCTTATAAAAATAAATAAAAATATCATAGATACTAAAAATGCAAATACAGCATAAATGATTGCCCCTTTTGCTTGTTTATATAATCTTGCATATGCATCACCTGCATTTGCACTTACATATAAAACAGCAGTAGTTTTCCATCCATTGCTAATTTCACTTTTTTGTTCTTTTAAAATAATAGGTATAAAGTTTATAAACCATCTAGGAATATAATCAAACTTTTCACTTCTTATTACTTGAAATAAAATTTTATTTATAGGTATAATTACTGAGGTATTTATAATTTGTTTATCACTTTTAGCTGTAAAATGAACTAAAATAGTTTTAATATTTTTATAATTTTTGTTTACTATAAATTCATATGTATTTTCTTCTTGCTCGTTTTGTTCATTATTTTGTTCTTCTTCAACATTTTCTAAAAAAGACAATTCTTTATCTAAATTATCATCAGAATCATTTTTTATGATTTTGCCAACTTTTTTATCAATTTTAATATTTGATATTTTCCATTTTTTACTTATTGAAAGTTTGGCTAGGTTCATTAGTTGTGTATCTGAAATACTTAAAGTAGTGTCTTCTAGTCTAATTTCTTTATAAAAACCTCTATTTGCAATAGCTTTTATGATAGACTTTATTTCTGGATCTCTTTTATTTTTTATAATAGACTTCAAGCTCATACCTAAAGCATGTGCTGTATCTTGTGCTTTTGTTGTTGATTCAACTTCTAAGTACTCTTTAGTATTTTTTACACTAATGATAAAATTTCCTATAAATATCATAAAAAATATAAATGATATAATTATATATAACTGTTTTGATAAAGACATAAGTATTCCTTTTAAATTCTTTTCATTAGAGATTTCCAATGTTTTAGATTATTCTTACCTACTTTTAAAGATGTTTTACCTTTATTTTTTGCTTGCCATAGACCATTGGCATTAAAACTATAAATAGGTTTTAAATCTCTTCTTTTACTAGCTAATTTTAATTTTTTATTAACATTATCTAATACAATTGGTGTTGAGTTTTCTTTATGAAAATATGTTAAAACCATATGAGCTTCTTCATATTTTGTTCTACGTCGTAATAATTTTACATAAGTAATTCTAAGTTTATTATCAGAAATTCCTAATTTTCTTAACGAAAAATATTTTGCTATTGCATAATCTTCACAATCACCTGCACCTGTACCCATAAATTCAAAAGGAGAAGCCCAATAATCTTTTTTCTTCCAATGTGCCTTATCTCTTTTATATCTTATTTTATTAAAAAAATCATTTACATTTTTAAGTTTTTTTAATGCACTTAAGTTTTTTGATTTATTTAGTAAACTATCCCAAAGTATTATTCTTTTATAAGCCTTATTACCATACTTTTTTGAAATAGTATTTAATTTATTTTCTGAAATAAAAAAAGTACTTTTTGCAGTTGGCTGTATCGATAAAGATAATATGATTAAAAATGAAAGTAAAAATTTATTTTTCATCATATACCTTTATGATTTTTAATTAAAATATTATATCATTATTTTTTTAAATAAAATTATTTTAAAAGATTTTTTATTGTTTCTTCATTTAAATATTCGCTATTATATTTAATAATTACTATATTCTCTGTATCATTAATATACCACTCATCAATATATTCTAAGTTATTTAATTCATTTAATTTATTTTTCAAATACTTATCTAAACTTAAATATAGTAAATGTTTTTTATTTGGATTTGGTATTGTAAAAACAAGGAATATCCATAAAATACATACAGCTACAATAACTAGCACAATAGTACTTAAATCAACTTTTTCAAAAAACATGCCTCCTGCTAAACCACCTATAAAAGTCCCTAAATAGCCAAAAGAATTAAAAATACCAAGCATCAAACCTCTTTGATGTACTTTTGTAAACTTAGATGCTAAAGATTGCATAATAGGCTCATGCATATTAAAACCAATAAAAAATACAACAACACCAATAGTAAAACCAATAGCACTTGAGCTTAAAGCAATTACTAAAAAAGATATCGTAAAAAATATTATTCCTATTATTAATATTTCTTTAAACTTACCTTTTTTCTCAGCAATAATAGCAGCAGGTGCCATAGCAATAAGTCCACATATCATAGCAGGAAGATATACCTTCCATAGTTCATTTAAATTCCATTGAAAATCATTTACTAATACCATTGGTATAATCATAAAAGCAAAAGTCATTAAAGCTTTTTGTAAAAAATTTGTTATATTCATCTTCATTAGCTTTGAATCTTGTAAAATAAGTTTAAAATTTGCTTTTTGATTATAAGTGTGAATAATCTTAGGAGGATTAGGAACCATTTTTAATAAAATAAAAATTGAAATTAAAGCTAAAAACATTGTTATATAAAATAATGTAGAAATTCCAAAAATAGACCCAATAGTAGGACCAGCTAACATAGAAATAGCAAAACTAATTCCAATAAATGAACCCATAACTGCCATAGCTTTTGGTCTTTGCTCTTCTCTTACAATATCAGATATCATTGCCGTTACCACTGCTGCAATTGCTCCAGCACCTTGTAAAAATCGTCCAAGTATTAAAATAAAAATATCATTTGAAATTGCACAAAGCAAGGATCCAAGTGCAAATAATATCAAACCAGCTATTATAGTTTTTTTTCTTCCTAATTTATCACTAATTATTCCAAAGGGTACTTGAAAAATCATCTGAGTTAAGGCATAGCCTCCAATTGCAATTCCAACTAAAGTTGTTGTAGCACCTTGTAAATTAATAGCATAAATTGACAAAACAGGTAAAACTAAAAATAAGCCTAAAAATCTAAATGCTATAATTAAACTCAGTGGTAAAATAGATTTAATCATGTATAATCCTACTAATGTAAATAAAAATAGATTATATATTAAGTATATTAATAAGATATTAAAAGGAAGTGGTTTTGAAAATAATTTTAGCTTCTAATAATAATGGCAAAATAAAAGAATTTCAAGAACTCATGCCAAATGATGAAGTTTTAGCTTATAAGACTATTCTTGGTGATATTAAAATTATAGAAGATCAAGATAATTTTCAAAAAAATGCCATTAAAAAAGCACAAAGTATATACGATAAACTAAAAGAATTACATTATGATTCTTTAGATAATTTAATCGTTATTTCTGATGATTCTGGTATTAGTGTTCCTGTTTTAAATAATGAACCAGGAATTTATAGTGCTAGGTATGCTGGGGAAAAAGCTACTGATAAAGAAAATAATCAAAAACTAATCTTAAAACTAGATACTTTAAAAATAAAAAGCACACCTGCTTATTATACTTGCTGTATTGCAATAGTTTATATGAACATTACATATACTGTTCATGGATGGATGTACGGAAATGTCATTAATAAAGAAAAAGGAATCTTAGGCTTTGGTTATGATCCTTTGTTTGTTCCAAAATATCAAAGACAAACACTAGCACAACTAGATACTATGTTTAAAAAATCTTTTTCTCATAGAAGCAAAGCTCTTGATTTAGCAAAAAAAATTTTAGATATCATAAACAATGAAGAAAATAACAAGCTTTCATTTGATAAAATAAGGTTTTATTAAAAAGGAATATATCGCGATGAATACACTTGTAAAATTAAAAAATATATTATTAATGTCTTGTTTATTATTTATATTAATATCTTGTAGTAATAAAAAAGAATTTGTTGAAGAATATAATAAACCAGCAACTTATTGGTATAATAAAATGATTATACAAATTTCAGGTGATTATTTAGATGATGCTGATGATTCATACACATCTTTAGAAAGTGAACACAGAAACTCACCTTTGCTTCCAACAGCTTTACTTATTTTAGCAAATGGACATATTCATCAAGAAGAATATGCTTTGGCTAACTTTTATTTAGATGAATATATTACAAAATATGCTTTAAGTAAAAATATTGATTATGTAAGATTTTTAAAAATAAAAGCAAATTTTTTAGGTTTTTCTTATCAATTAAGAGAACAAAAATTAATAGAAAGTACTCTTGCAGAAATAAAAAAATTTAAATTGAACTTTCCAAATTCTGAATATATGAACTTAGTAAATACTATGGAGGCAAGATTATATATGGCAAAATCATATATGGACTATGAAATTTCAAACTTATATAAAAAATTAGACAAACCTAAAGCAAGTGATTTTTATATGCAAAAAGCAAAAAATTCTTGGCTTAATCCAGAAGAAATGATTAAACCAAAAGTACCTTTTTATAGAGCTATTTTTGAGTGATTTAATGAAGAACAATATTTAAGGACTATAAATGCAATTAGAAAACTACGATACTTTTCCACAAAAAATACCTTTAATTATAGAAGACGAACTTTTTTTATATCCTTTTATGATAGCACCACTTTTTTTAGAAGATAAAAGTAATATTCAAGCAGTTGAACATGCAATGAGCGAAAATCAATTAGTAATTGTAAGTGTTTCAAAAGCTAGTAGTAAAGACAAAAGAGATCAAAATGATTTTTATGATGTGGGAGTTATTGGAAATATAATGAGAAAAGTGTCTCTTCCTGATGGAAAAATAAAAGTACTTTTTCAAGGATTAACTAAGGGTAAGATTTTAAACTTTGATCAAAAAAATTCTACTTTTGCAGATGTTGATATTTTACTTGATGATATATCCTCAAAAACAAATATTTCTTCAATTATTGAGATTTTAATAGATCAAATTAAAAAACTATCAAGAATTAATTCTAAGTTTCCAGTTGATTTAATCAAAACAATTGAAGAAAATGACGAACCTTCTCGAATTGCTGATTTGATATCGTCAGTTTTAAGAGTAAAGAAAGATGAAGCATATGCTTTGTTTTCTCAAACAAATGTTGAAAAAAGACTATTAGATTTAATTAAGATTATTAAAAAAGAAATTGAAAGTTTTAAAATAAAAAAAGAAATAACACAAAAAGTTAATTCAAAAATTGAAAAAACTCATAAAGATTATTTTTTAAAAGAACAAATAAAAGCTATTCAAAAAGAATTAGGAACGGATAACAAAAAAGATAAAGATATTAAAACATATGCACAACAATTAAAAAAGCTGAAACCATTTATGTCTAAACATGCTTATAAAGAAATAAAAAAACAAATTGATAAACTATCAAGAATGCACCAAGACTCACCTGATGCTTCTTTACTTCAAACATATATAGAACAAGTTTTAGATATACCTTTTGGTAATTTTGCTAATGAAAAGATATCTGTTAAAAATGTAGAAGATCAACTTAATAAAGACCATTATTCTTTAGAAAATGCAAAAGATAGAGTAGCTGAATTTTTTGCTGTTAAAGAATTGTTAGAGCTTAGAAAAATAGATAATGTAAAAACAAAAGGTACAGTATTGTGTTTTTTAGGACCTCCTGGTATTGGTAAAACATCACTTGCAAATTCTATTGCAAAAGCTTTACATAGACCACTTGTAAGAATTGCACTTGGTGGTATGGAAGATGTTAATGAACTAAGAGGACATAGACGCACTTATGTAGGTGCAATGCCTGGAAGATTAGTTAATGGTTTAATTAATGCAAAAAAAATGAATCCAGTTGTTGTATTAGATGAAATTGATAAAATAAGTATGAACAATAGAGGGGATCCAAGTTCTGTTATGCTTGAAATTTTAGATCCTGAACAAAATGATCATTTTAGAGACTTGTATCTAAACTTTTCTGTTGATTTATCTCAATGTATATTCGTAGCAACAGCAAATGATGCACGAACAATCTCACCAGCATTAAGAGATAGAATGGAGTTTATAGAAATAACTTCATATACTCCAAATGAAAAGTATCATATTGCAAAAAACTATTTAATACCACAAGAACTAAATAAACATGGATTAAATAAAAATGAATTAAGTCTTAGTAAGGCAACAATTGAAACAATTATCGCGAATTATACAAGAGAATCAGGAGTTAGAAATCTAAGAAGAGTTTTTGCTAAACTTTGTAGAAAAGTTGTAAAAAAAATAGTTTCTGAAAATATAAATAAAGTATCAATTTCTACAAAAAATTTAAAAACTTACCTTAATAATCCAATTTTTGAAATAGATTTAGCTGAAAAAAAGAATATAGTTGGAGTTACAAATGGTTTAGCATGGACTTCTGTTGGTGGTGATATATTAAAAATAGAAGCAGTTACACTTAAAGGTAAAGGTAATTTAAAAGTAACTGGAAATATTGGAGATGTTATGAAAGAATCATCTACGATATCATTTTCTGTTGTAAAGTTATTAATTGATAATAAAAAACTAATAATAGATGAAGACCTTATTCCTAAAACACTTATAGAAGAAGAAAAAAATATGCTTCTTGATATAAGTGAAGTATATAAAAGATATGATATTCACTTACATATTCCAGAAGGTGCCACACCAAAAGATGGACCTAGTGCTGGTATTTCTATGGCTGTAACTATTGCATCCATATTAAGCAATAAAAAAGTATACTCAAATATTGCAATGACAGGTGAGCTTACACTAACAGGAAAAGTTTTAGCAATTGGAGGATTAAAAGAAAAGTTAATTGCTGCTTTTAAAGCAAAAATGAAAAAAGTTTTAATACCAAGAAAGAATTTTCAAAGAGACTTAGAAGAAATACCAGATGAAGTTAAAAAAGCCTTGGAAATAAAACCAGTTGATACGATTGAAGATGTTTTAAAAGAAGCTTTAGCATAACTAATTTTGAAAAAAAAAGGAGCAAGAGATAGTCAAGTTATAAATAACCTTTTCTCTCTTGCTACTATTGTTATAGTTACAAGTGTTTTGATTGTTTATATCAAATATATAGCTCCTAATACTCAAATAAGTAAAAAAAATAAAATAACAAAACTAGCTTGTCAAAATAATATTTATTCTTATTCTAAAGTATTTAAACAAAAACTTTTAAATAAAGCAGTAATTGCATTACAAAAAGCTTATTATAAACTTGATGGTTCTTATATTAAATCTTTAAATAAAAAATCAAGTATTGAACAAATAGTAAGTATAAGTGAACTTTCAAAAATGTATGAAAATGCTATTGGTATTAAAGCTAAAATAAATATAACAAAATCATTAAAAATAAATTATGTAATAATAGAAAATGATAAAAAGTCTTCACATAAAAACTATAAAATGAAAGCAGGTTCTCTTATGACTTCTTTTAAAGCTAATAATATAGAAATTTTTAAGTTTTATATTGATATTAAATTTTTATATAAAGAAGAAATAAAAAATAAAATAAAATGTACAATAGAGGTATTTAAACATTATGCTAAAAAATAAAAATTTTACACTAACAAATATCACGATTATCTTAACAATTATTATTTATTTAATTCAAACAAATATTGCTTATGGTAGCCTAAAGTTAGGTCTAAATATGTACTTTATAGAATATGGATTTTACTGGCAAGTAATAAGTACTATGTTTTCTCATGGAAGTTTTGGTCATTTAGCTATGAATATGTTTGTATTGTTTCAATTTGGAAATTTAATTGAAAACACAAAAGGAAGAATAGTATTTATTTTAATTTATTTTTTAGGTGGAATTTTAACATCTTCTTTGTCTTTTTTGTATATTTATTTTTTAGACAATCAAGTTAATTTAGTAGGAGCCTCAGGTGCTATTTGTGCACTCTTAGGTTATATTGCTTTTATAGATAAACAACAAAGATCAGGTATTATTACATGGATTTTAATAATGTCTGTTGCACCTATTTTAATAGGACTTCCCATAGCTTGGTACTCTCATTTTATTGGTTTAGCTCTTGGTTTTTTAATAGGAATTATTAAAAAATAAACTCTAAAGTTTCTTAAGTGCTAATTATTGTTTTTTAGAATTAATACTAATCTTATTACTTAAATCTTCAAATGCATTATGAAAAATATAATTTTTACTATATCTATTCACTACATAGTCAATTAAGGGGTTAATTGCTATTCCTGTTTTATTTTTTAAAATA
>JADGEG010000046.1 GCA_016744485.1 Arcobacter sp.
TATATATAAAAATAATATATAATTATCAGTACTTTTTATTTTTTCTATTATTTGCATTCCCTACCTTTGTATAAAAAGTTTAGATTAAAACTTCTTGGGCAAATGTAGAAGTTTGAATATTTTGAAATGCTTTTTTTAAAGAAACAAACATTTTGGGGTTTTCTTCTTCCATTTTGCTTAAAAGTTTTTTTGTATTTTCTCTTGCATGTGGCATTTTAATATCAAATCTCATAGCAGGACATGCTTCATCACCAATCACACTAATTTCATTTGCTTGTGCAAAAGCTTTTAATTGTCTTTCTCTACAAAAAATCAAAGGTCTAATGACTTCAAGTCCATTTTTAGCTACATATATAGGTGGCATGGAACGAAGTGTACCATTGTATAAAAAGTTCATAAAAAAAGATTCAACTGCATCGTCTAAATGATGACCAAGTGCTAATTTATTATATCCTTGTTCTTGTGCTATAGTATATAAATGTCCTCTTCTCATTCTTGAGAAAAAAGAGCAAAAAGATGAGTTTTTTCGTATCTTTTGTTCTGCTAATTCAAATATTTGAGTGTCAAATATTTCATGTTCAATTCTATGTTTTTCACAGTGTTTTGTTAAAAATTCTACATTTTCACCCATACCATAAGTAATAGTAACTGCTTTAAACTCAAATTTAAAAGGTGTTACCTTTTTTAGATGATTTAGTGCATGTAATAAAGTTGTAGAATCTTTTCCACCTGAAAAACCAAGCAAAACTTTGTCACCTTCTTTTATCAAACCATATTGTGCATTTGTTCTACCTAATACACTTGATATTTTTTTACTTAATTTAATCAATTATTTGTGTCCTATTTTTTGTAAATTATAACATAGTTTTACTATTAAATTTACAAGCTAAACATAAACCTAAAAACTAGAAATTAAAATTTTCACCAAGATAATGTTCTTTTACAAGTTCACTATTTTTTATTTCTTGGCTACTTCCTGATGCCAATAAGCTTCCATGTTTCATGACATATGCCTTATGACAAATTTCTAAGGTTTCTCTTACATTATGATCTGTTATTAATATACCTATATCTCTTTTTGATAACTGAACTATAATATTTTGTATATCTTTTACAGCTATTGGGTCAACTCCTGCAAAAGGTTCATCAAGAAGTAAAAATTTTGGCTTAGAAACTAAAGCTCTTGCTATTTCTGTTCTTCTTCTCTCACCTCCTGATAAATTAACACCTATTCTTTTTCGTATAGGTTCTATGTTAAATACTTCTAATAAATCTTCTATTCTTTTATATTGTTCATTTTTATCTTTTATAACAATTTCAGCAGCTAACATTAAATTATTTTCAACACTTAAGTCTTGAAATATTGAAGATTCTTGTGGTAAATAACCAATACCTAATAAAGCTCTCTTGTGCAAAGGTAATTTTGTGATATCTTTATTATCAAAATAAACTTTTCCACTACTTGCTTGAACTAAGCCGCATACTGTATAAAATGTTGTGGTTTTCCCTGCTCCATTTGGTCCAAGTAATCCTACTATCTCCCCACTTGATATTTCAAGTGATATGCCATTTAATATTTGAGTTTTTTTTATATTTTTTTTTATATTTTTTATTTCTAATTTATGCATTTATTATATATTGCCTTTTTGTATCATATTTATTTATATTTATAACAATTGTAGTAAAACCATAGGAATTTAACATCTTTTGAAATTCTAAGCTTCCCCATTCTACAAAATGTATACCAATTTTTTCAAATTCTTCTAATAAACCTAAGGCTATAAACTCATCTAAAGTTTTATTATACATATCATAGTGAAATATATCTTGTTTATAAATATTTTGTAATGAAAAAGTAGGTGAAGTAACTATATCGTCTATATTTTTATATTTTACATAATGTTTTACAAATGTTGTTTTACCACTTGCTAAATCACCTCGTAATAATATAATAGAACTATTTTTTTGTTTAATTATATTTTCCAAGATATTAAATATTTTATTAATACTATTCAAATCTAAAATTAATTTTTTAGTCAATTTAACTCTTTAATACAAATTTGAAAACTTAATAATTTGTTCTAGTTTTTTCTTTGCTTTTTTATTTTCAATAACTTCTTTTACCATTTGTATACCATCTTGAAAATCTCTTGCTTTATTATCTACTATTAAAGCAGCAGCTGTGTTTATTAACACTATATCAAGTTTTGCATCTTTAATATTTCCTTGAATAATTTCGTATGTTATATGAGCATTATGTTTAGCATCTCCACCAACAATAGCTTCTTTTGGAGATAGTTTTAATCCATAATGTTCAGGGTTAATTTCAAATTCTTGAATTCGTCCATTATCTAAGGTATTTGCATAAGTAATATCTGATATAGAAATTTCATCCATTTTATCTTTTGATGAAACAACCATTGCTTTTTTTGTATCAAGTAAATTTAATGTTTCAATAATTTTTCCAATATATAATTTAGAAAACACACCAATTAATTGTTTATTTACAAAAGCTGGATTTGATAAGGGTCCTAAAATATTAAAAATTGTTCTATGATTGATTGATTTTCGTATAGGCATAATATGCTTCATAGCTGGATGATGATTTTGAGCAAACATAAAGCCAAAATTTGTTTCTTCAATCATTTTTGCAGTTACTTCTGGACTAAGAGATAAATTAATTCCTAAAGCTTCAAGCATATCAGCAGATCCTGATTTACTAGTTATATTTCTATTTCCATGTTTTGCCACATATGAACCACAAGCTGATAATATAATTGCAACAGTTGATGAAATATTAAATGAATTAGAATGATCTCCTCCAGTTCCTACTACATCAATTAATTGTTCTTTTAAATCATAATGAATGGGTAAAGGTATAGCATGTTCTCTCATTGCACTTGCAGCACCAGCAATTTGGGCAGCTGTTTCACCTTTTTCATAAAGGTCTACTAAATACTCTTTTATTTCATCTGCTTCTAATCTATTCTCAAAAATATCATCAAATTTTAATTTTGTTTTATTAAACATAATATTTTCCTTTATGCCTCTTTTTATATTTCTTGTACATATTCAAACATTTTTGATTTTGGTGTTGATTTTGTACTTGGTATTTTTAAAACTTTAAACTTGTGACTTTTTTCTAAGTACTTTATTTCTATAATATCATTTACTTTAACTTCTTTTGCTTTTTTTACACAAATATCATTTATAAAAACAACTTTATGTTTTAGCATATCTTCAGCAACTGCTCTTCGTTTTGTAATATTTACTGCATTTAAAAATTTATCTATTCTCATAATAAATATTATAGCAAATTTTAGATAAAATACTTGCCTTAAAAATAGCAAGACATATCAAACTTTATATAGGAGTCATAAAATGACTAAACAAAATATTAAAAAAGTAGTATTAGCTTATAGTGGTGGATTAGATACTTCAATTATCTTAAAATGGCTTCAAGATGAATATAATGCTGAGGTCATTACATTTACTGCTGATTTAGGTCAAGGTGAAGAAGTTGAACCTGCAAAAATAAAAGCACTTGAAATGGGAATAAGAGAAGAGAATATCTTTGTTCTAGATATAAAAGAAGAATTTGTAAAAGATTATGTATTTCCAATGTTTAGAGCAAATGCTATTTACGAAGGTGAATATCTTTTAGGAACTTCAATTGCTAGACCTTTGATATCTAAAAAACAAATAGAAATTGCTAAGAAAATGGGGGCAGATGCTGTATCTCATGGAGCAACAGGTAAAGGAAACGACCAAGTAAGATTTGAATTAGGATACTTAGGCTTAAACCCTGATATTACTATAATAGCACCTTGGAGACAATGGGATTTGAATTCAAGAGAAAAGCTTTTGGCATATGCAAGTAAACATGGCATTGAAATTGATAAAAAACACTTAGATAAAGATGGTAATCCCGCACTAAGTCCATATTCTATGGATGCAAATCTTTTACATATTTCATATGAAGGTTTAGCACTAGAAAACCCAGCAGTTGAACCAGATGAATCTATGTGGTTATGGACTAATTCTTTAGAAAATGCTCCAAATACTCCTACATATATTACAATTTCATATAAAAATGGTGATCCTTATGCTATTAATGATGAAAAATTAAGTCCTGCTACACTTCTTAAAAGATTAAATGATTATGGAAATACTCATGGCATTGGAAGAATTGATATAGTAGAAAACAGATATGTAGGAATGAAAGCACGAGGTTGTTATGAAACACCAGGTGGTACCATTATGCTAAAAGCTCATAGAGCAATAGAATCCATAACACTTGATAGAGAAGAAGCTCATTTAAAAGATGAACTAATGCCAAAATATGCAAAATTAATTTATAATGGCTTTTGGTTTTCTCCTGAGAGAGAGATGTTACAAGCATCTATTGACGCCACTCAAAAAAATGTTGAGGGGAAGGTGAGATTGAAACTTTATAAAGGTAATGTTATGGTAGTTGGTCGTGAATCTTCTAAATCATTATTTAGTGAAGAACATTCAACATTTGAAGAAGATGAAGTATATAATCAAAAAGATGCCCAAGGCTTTATTAAATTAAATGCCTTAAGATTAATAATAAAAGGACAAAAACAAAAATAATAAGATTAAAAAAATTTCAAACTAAAGAAGTTGAAAAAACAGACCTTTTAAGAGGTGATTTTCTTTATCAAACTTTTTCTGTTAATAAGATATAGAAAAGATTTTGAAGATAATAAAAAAAATGTTTTAAATGTAAATGTCTAGTTAAATGAAATCATTACAGTAACCGAATTGTAACTGTCTTAGTTTATAATTCTTCATCTAAATTTTATGGAGAATTAAAATGATTATGAAAAAAACTGCAATAGCTTTATTAGCAAGTACTGCTTTAAGTGTAAGTTTAAATGCTAGAGAGCAAATTAAAATCGTTGGTTCATCAACTGTTTATCCTTTTTCAAGCTCAGTAGCTGAAGAATTAGGTGCAACTTCTGAGTACCCTACTCCTGTTGTTGAATCAACTGGTTCAGGTGGAGGGATTAAACTATTTTGTGCTGGTATTGGCATGAATACACCTGATATTACTAATGCTTCAAGAAGAATGAAAACAAAAGAATTTAAAATGTGTCAGAATAACGGAGTTAATGATATTACAGAAGCTATAATTGGGTTTGATGGTATCGCTTTTGCTCAAGATAAATCAAATGCTTCTTTTTCAATTAATAAAAAACAATTAGCCTTAGCTGTTGTTGCTGAAGTTCCTTCTAAAAATGGAAAATATTTAGTTAAAAATCCATATAAAAGATGGAATGAAATTGATGCCTCTTTACCAAATAGAGAAATTATAATTTATGGGCCTCCTACCTCATCAGGAACTAGAGATGCTTTTGAAGATATGGTCTTAAAAGGTATTTTTAAAAAAATGCCAGTTTATACAAATCTTTATAAAAGTGATAAAAAGAAATTCAAAGCTTATAAAAAATACCATAAAGTTAGACAAGATGGTATTTATGTTCCATCAGGTGAAAATGATAATATTATTGTAAGAAAACTTACTAAAAATAAAAATGCCTTTGGAATTTTTGGTTACTCATTTTTAATTGAAAATGATGATAAATTAATTGGTGCTAAAGTTAATGGAGTTTTGCCAACCCCTGCTACAATTTCTTCTGGTAAATACCCAATATCAAGATCTCTGTTTTTTTATATTAAAAACTCTAATACTAAAAATGTATCTGCTGTAAATAAATATGTTTCAATGTTTATGAGTGAAAATATGATTGGACATGATGGAATTTTAAGTGAGATTGGTCTTATTGCTCTGCCTGATTCTAGAAGAAGTAATATTAGAAATTCTGTAAAAAAAAGAATTAAATTAACTCTTAAAGACTTAAGCAAAAAATAATTAACCTAACAATAAACACAAAGGTACTTTTTGAAAAGTTTTGAATCAAAAAAACAAATAACTCTTTTAAAAGAAAAAATAACCACAAGTTCTTTAATAGTAGCATCAGCAATTTCTATATTAACAACTTTTGGAATATTATTTTCAATATTATTTGAAGCTCTTGAGTTTTTTCGAATGAAAAGTTTTTGGTATTTTATTTCTGGAACACAATGGTCACCAGGAGTAGAAGATAGTAAATTTGGTGCTATTCCTATTTTTGCAGGAACATTTATGATCACTTTTATTGCAATGTTTGTTGCAATTCCCATAGGACTTGGATCTGCAATTTATTTAAGTGAGTATGCTTCTTTAAAAACAAGAGATTATTTAAAACCTATACTAGAAGTACTTGCTGGAATTCCTACTATTGTATATGGTTTTTTTGCTGCTATTACAGTTGCACCATTTATTGTAAAAATAGCAGATTTTTTTGGTTTATATGCCACCTTTAACTCAGCACTTGCTTCTGGGGTAGTTATGGGAATTATGATTATTCCTGTTATTTCATCCTTAAGTGATGATGTAATTAGAGCAGTTCCAAACTCACAGAGAAAAGCATCTTTAGCTTTAGGATTAACTCAAGAAGAAACTATTAAAAATATAGTTTTACCTTCTGCACTTCCTGGAATTATTTCAGCCTCACTTTTAGGTCTTTCCAAAGCTTTAGGAGAAACTATGATTGTTGTTATGGCAGCTGGTCTGCGTCCTAACTTATCTTTTAATCCCTTAGAAGATATGACAACTGTTACAGTGAGGGTAGTTGATGCATTAGTTGGAGACCAAGCTTTTAATTCTCCTGAAACCTTAAGTGCTTTTGCTTTAGGTTTCATCCTATTTGCAGTTACTCTTATTTTAAATATCATCTCATTAATGATGATTAAAAAATTTAAAGACAAATATAAAGTGAATACATTATGAGAAATAAAGATATTAAAAATAATAAAAGAGATACAAATCCATTTTATGATGCAAGTCTAAACACTAGACATACAAGCTCTAGAAGATTTAAAAGATTTACTTTAGCTTCTTTAGTATTTTCAATACTATTTTTAGCTTTCTTTTTAACAGATATTATTTCAAAAGGAATTCCTGCTTATAAACAAGCTTATTTACAAATAGAAGTAGTTTATAATAATAAAAGTATTCAAAATCCAAGATTTGCAATTAATAAAAAATATAAAAAATTAGTTTCGCGTGCTTGGCTTAGAAATATACCAAAACAAATTAAGCAAAACTCTTCCTTGTTAGGAACAACACAATTAGTTTGGGTTTTAGCAGATGATCAAGTTGATCAATATTTAAAAGGTCATTATTATAAACTAAAAGAACAAGAACTTAGCTTGCTTAAAAAAATGCAAGAAGTAGGCAATGTCAATTTACAGTTTAATAAAATATTATTTACAAATGGTGATTCTAAAATACCAGAATATGCAGGAATAAAATCAGCTGTAATTGGTTCAATCTTAACTCTCTTAATAACAATGACTGTGGCTTTTCCAATAGGAGTAATGACAGCAATTTATTTAGAAGAATTTGCTCAAGATAATAAATTGACTCAAATGATAGAAATTAATATTAATAATCTTGCCGCTATTCCATCTATTTTATTTGGTTTATTAGGTCTTGCTATTTTTATATCATTATTTGGAATGCCAAGAAGCTCTCCTCTGGTTGGGGGTTTAACTCTAGCGTTAATGACATTACCTATTATAATAGTAAGTTCAAGAGCAGCCTTACGCTCTGTTCCTGATTCAATTAGACAAGCAGCCTATGGTTTAGGACTTACAAAAATTGAGGTTACAAAAGATCATGTATTACCAATAGCTTTTCCTGGAGTTTTAACAGGTTCAATTATTGGCCTTGCTCAAGCTATGGGAGAAACTGCTCCACTTATTATTGTAGGAATGATTGCTTTCATTCCAGATACTCCAACTTCAATTTTTGAAGCAACGACAGTTATGCCAGCACAACTTTTTACTTGGTCTGGAATGCCTGAGAGAATGTATATAGAAAAAACTGCCGCTGGTATTATGGTCTTATTAATCATACTAATATCACTAAATGCAGTTGCCATTTATTTGAGAAAGAAGTATGAGATTAGGTGGTGAAAAGCTATAAAAATGAACTACTTCACTTTTATAGCTTTGGAACCAAAGTAGATGAAGGCAAGGGGTGTTAAATACGAAATTAACGAAAGCCAACAATAAACATAATCAATAAGAAAAGAGGGAACATGAGCAAAAAAATAAATAATATACAAGAAATAAAAATATATACAAAAAAGTTAAACCTCTGGTATGGAAAAAATCATGCCCTTCACAACATTACTATTCCCATACATGAAAATAAAATAACAGCTTTAATAGGTCCATCTGGTTGTGGTAAGTCTACTTTTTTAAGATGTTTAAACAGAATGAATGATTTAATTTCGACTGTTAAAATTGAAGGAAAGGTTATTATTTATGGAAAAAATATTTATGACAAAGATGTTGATGAAGTAAGTGTTAGAAAAAAAGTGGGTATGGTATTTCAACAAGCAAATCCTTTTGCAAAATCAATTTACGAAAATGTTGCTTATGCTCCTATAAAACATCTATTAGTAAAAAAAGGGGAAGATTGTGATATTTTAGTTGAAAAATCACTTAGAAATGCTGGACTTTGGGATGAAGTAAAAGATAAATTAAAAGAATCAGGGACTTCACTTTCAGGGGGACAACAACAAAGACTTTGTATTGCTAGAACTATAGCTATTAGACCAGAAGTTATTTTAATGGATGAACCAACATCAGCACTTGATCCAATTTCTACAGAAAAAATAGAAACATTGATGTTAGAATTAAAAGAAAAATATACAATTATTACAGTAACACATAATATGCAGCAAGCTGCAAGAGTTGCAGATATGACTGCTTTTTTTCACTTAGGAAAATTAATTGAATTTGATAAAACAGAGACTATTTTTGTAAATCCTACAAATACAAAAACAGAAGATTATATAACAGGAAGGTTCGGATAATGTTAAAACCATATGAAAAAAAAATAGAATTAATTAAAAATGAGCTTAAAGAAATCTCAATTACAATAACACAGGCAAATAAGCTATCTTTACTTGCTTTAAAAGAGAATAAAATTGAAGACTTTAAGAGCATTCAAATTTCAAGTAAAAAACTTATTGCGAGATCAAATGTAATTGATAATTTAATTGTTAAAACATTAGCACTTCATGCACCTGAAGCAAAGGATTTAAGACACTTAGTTTCATATTTAAAGATAACAAATGAATTAATAAGAGCAGGGATCAATACTAAAGGTTTTCTAAAAACATTTAGAAAAGCATATTCATATGAACTTGATACTGCTACAATTTTAGAATATACAATTCCTTTAAGTAAAGCTACTTTAGCTGCTTTATTACATGCTATTGAGATGCTAGATTGTTTAAATACTCAAAATTCAAAAATTGAAGAATTATATAATAAAACATTAGTTGAAGAGTCTAAAACTGATGATTTATATGCAATGGTTGAAAAGAATATTTTAAAATTAATTTCTAAAAATTCTGAATTATCAAAAGATTACTTTGATATTTTAAGCTCACTTCGAAGAATCGAAAAAGTTGCAGATAGAGCTGTTAGTATTTCATCATTAATGTTATTTGCTCATTTTGGTGGAAACATAGCAATATCATGATTTTATTTGATATAATTTTGAAACGAAAAAGTAATAATAACTATTTAAAAGTATTTTGTAAGTACTTGCGAGATGTTCATGACAGGTGTATGTGAGTATAAAGATGAAATCAAATCTGAAGAAGTAAAAAAAGACAAAAAGGTTTAAATTTGATAAAAAAAATAGTTCTCATAATTGAAGATGAAGAAGATATTTTAGAGTTACTTGAATATACCTTACAACAAGAAGGTTATGATACTATTGGCTTTTTAGATATTACTTCTAAAGTAAAAAAAATTTTAGATGAAGAGCATATTGATTTAATTTTAATGGATAGAAACTTAACTTCAATTGAAGGTAGTGATTTTATAAAACAGATAAAAGAAGAAGGTTATAATAATCCTGTAATTTACCTAAGTGCAAAAGATAAAACAGAAGATATTTTAGAAGGGTTTGATAAGTATGCAGATGATTATATTACAAAACCTTTTAATCTCAAAGAATTAAGTGCAAGAGTAACAGCATTAATTAAAAGAAGTTCAAAAAAAACTGAGATATTAAAAGTAAGAGATATTATTTATAAATTTTCAAATAAAACATTTTTAATTCAAGATGAACTAATTGAACTAACTCACTTAGAACATGACCTTTTTTTAGAATTTATAAAAAATAAAGATATTTTACTATCAAGGGAACATCTTTTAGAAACTGTTTGGAAAAACTCTTATGATAAAAAATTAAAAACTGTAAATGTTGCTATTAAAAGGTTAAAAAGTAAAATTGATCCAGAAAATATAAAGAACTATTTAAAATCTGTTCGAGGAGAGGGTTATATCTTTTGTTAAAAATCCATCAACTTTTTTTAAAAACTTATATTATTATCTTTACAATTATTTTACTTTGTGTCTTTACTGCTACTTATTTTTGGTCAAAAAATATTTATATAGAACAAGCACAAATCAATATAAGTCAAAATATTGACTCTCTTGAAGTTGCTCTAAGTTCTGTTAATAATATTGAAAAAATTGTACAGAAATTAAAAGACAAAATATCACTTAGAATTACAATTATAAATGAAGCTGGTAAAGTAATAGCAGAAAGCCATAAAGATAAAAAAACTATGGGTAACCATGTAAAAAGATATGAAATTATTCATGCTCAATATGACGGTATTGGAAAAATCATACGTTATTCAGGTACTTTAAAAACTGATCTTCTATATATAGCTAAAAAAGTCTCTATAGGTAATAAAACTTATTATATAAGAATGGCAGATTATTTAAATAAAATAGAACATAATTTTTTACAAATTTTTTTGCAAATTATAACTATTTTTGCAGTATTTTTAGTTTTTTTATTAATAGGAACTTATTTCATATCTAAAAAGATTCAAAGAGAAACAGATGGTATTTTAAAGTTTTTATTAGCTCTTACAAAAAGAGATGAAATTATTTACATAAAATCAAACTATACTTTAGAGTTTCATAGAATTGCAAGGCTATTAAAAAAAGTTGCTATTAGATTAAAGAAAAAAGATAAACAAAAACTTAAACAAACTGCTAAATTAAAACTATCAAATAAACAAAAATATGAAATAATATCAGCCATATCGCATGAATTTAAAAATCCTATTGCTGTTATTTCTGGATATAGTGAGACTTTATTAAATGATGCTAATTTACCACAAATTATGAAAGAAAATTTTTTGTATAAAATACACTCTTCTTCGAATAGAATGTCAGCTTTAATTGATAGATTAAGATTATCCATAAAATTAGATGAAGGTAAAGAAAGTTTAGTTTTAAACAAATGTAATTTAAAAAGATTAATCCTTGATATTATAAGTGATTTAAAAATAACCTATAAACAAAGAAATATAGTTTTTAAAGCACAGGAAGTAATTATACAAGCAGATGAAACCTTACTTAATATTGCTATTTCAAATTTAATAGAAAATGCATTAAAATACTCAAAAGAAAATGTATACATAAGCTTAATAAATAACTCATTAAGTATTCTGGATAAAGGCATTGGAATTGAAAAAAAAGATATTAATAAGATTACAAATAAATTTTATAGAGTATCTCAAAATGGATGGAATAACTCACTTGGATTAGGTTTAAGTATAGTATATAATATAATTTATCTTCATAAGTTTAAGCTTCAAATCAAATCAAAGCCTTTAGTAGGTTCTGAATTTATAATAAAATATACTTAATTTAATCAATATTTAAATAATATACACAACATAAAAACTGTAGCAAATAAATATAACTTATCAGAAGCAGAACTAAAAAGATATTATCAAACTAAATTTTTTAATGATATAGTAAAAGCTGTTAACTTAGATGATTTATCCAAAGTAAATATTGATAAAATTGAGAAGTTATTAGATACTGAAACTACTTTTTATAGGTATTCAAAATGCTGAGAAAAAATGGACAATGCCAGTAAGAAATTGGAGTTTAACAATTTCTCAACTCTCAATTTACTTTGAGGGAAGACTAGATAAAACGCTAAATTTATGATTCAATTTTAGGAATTACTAGATGCTGACACAGATTATTGAACACTCCCGTATAAGCTATAGCAAAATTTATAAACTATGTTTACTTGCAAAAAGTATTATTTAATACTCAAGTCTAATAGCTATGTTTGCATTATAACTCCTGCAAATCTTTCTATTTTATCATTTGTTCTATATGAATAATATTGTTTATTTGAGCATTTTGTACAAATATTAGAAATTTTTATATTTTTAACTCCTAACTGTATACATTGTTGTTTATTTA
>JADGEG010000047.1 GCA_016744485.1 Arcobacter sp.
GTATTAAGTCATTATCTAAATCATCTTCTTTCTTATATATTTTAAATTCATATTGTTGTTGTCTAAATAAACTATTCATTTCTAAATCTTGTTCAAAAAATAATTTCTCTAATATACTTGAATTATTATTAAAACTTTTATTTATTAATTTTAAGATAATTTTATTGACTAAATCAAATAATTTATCAATTAGTTTATAGAATTTTGTGTTATCTTCATTAACTAATAAAATTATATTAGTATATAAACTATTTTGTTCTTTTATCTCTCTTTTCTCAAAAATATATTGTAGAAGAAAATCTGCTTCCTTATATAAATTAAAAAGCATATTATTTTTTTCTTTTGTTAGACTATCAGAATCTCCATTTAAAAGTGTGAAGAATTCATAAATAGTATGAGCCATATAACTTTTATGAGTAGAGTTTTGCCCAACAAAAAGTGTTAAATTTTTAACTTCAACTTCTGCTTTTTTAATTCTAGCAAGATTTTCTACTCTTAATTTCATAGTCTTTCCTATTTGTCTTTTATAATGATTTTAAGTATTTTTTTATATTTTTGGCTGCTTGTCTTATTCTTTTTTCATTTTCAATTAAAGCAATTCTTACATATTCATCACCATAATGTCCAAATCCAATACCAGGACTAACTGCTACTTTTGCTTGGGTTATAAGCTGTTTTGAAAATTCCATAGAACCTAAATATCTAGCTTTTTTAGGAATTTTTGCCCATATAAACATAGATGCATTTGGTTTATTTATTTTCCAATTAGCATTTTCAAAAGATTCAAGCAAAACATCTCTTCTTGTATTATACTTTTCTATATGTTTTTTTACACAATCTTGTGGACCATCAAGTGCTACAGTAGCTGCTACTTGAATGGGCGTAAACATTCCATAATCAAGCCAAGATTTAATTCTTTTTAATGCCCCAATTAATCTTTCATTTCCAACCATAAAACCAACTCTCCAACCAGCCATATTATATGATTTAGAAAGAGTAAAACTCTCAACAGCTACATCAATAGCACCCTTAGCTTGAAAAATTGAAGGAGTAACATATCCATCAAAAGTAATATCAGCATAAGCAATATCAGAAATTATATAAAATCGCTCTTTTTTAGCCAAATCAACTAATCTTTGATAAAACAAAGGTGTAACTGTCGCACAAGTAGGATTATGTGGAAAGTTTACAAGTACATATTTTACTTTAGGAATTGATTCATTTAAAGTAGTTTGTAATCTTTTAAAAAACAAATCTTCATCAACTCTAAAATCATCACTAAAACCTAATTCAAACTTATGAATAGTCGCCCCACTTAGCATAAAAGCATATGAGTGTATTGGATAAGTAGGATCTGGAACAACAGCTACATCACCAGTGTTTACTATTGCTTGAACTAAGTGTACATAACCTTCTTTTGAACCCATAGTTGCACAAGCATGTTTATTTGGATCTAAAAAATCTACATTATATTTTCTTTTATACCAATTACAAATGGCAAGTCTTAATTTGTATATTCCAGCACTTGCAGAATAGCCATGATTTTTATCTTTTTGAGCCGTTTGTGTTAATTTATCAATTATATACTGTGGTGCTTTACCATCTGGATTTCCCATAGAAAAGTCTATAATATCCTCACCAGCTCTCCTTGCTTTCATTTTGATTTCATTAACCTCAGCAAAAACATAATTAGGTAATCTTTTCATTCTTTCAAACTCTATTTCTTTAAACACTTCTACTCCTTAACTCTAATACTAAGACCTCTCTTAATATTTGATAAAGTATATATATCATCTATTTTGATATACTTTGTATCTTCTGGTATTTCAAGGTTTATATTTTTATGTTTTTTATTTTCTTTAACAATATTTAATATTTTTAAATGTTTATCATAAAATACAATATATGGAAACCATTGATTACCATATTTAGAAATAATATTCATTTCATATGAATTATCAATTTTTATAAAATAAGGTTTTAATGGTTTTTTTAATTCAAGCCTCTCACCTACAATCATATGTTTTGCTCTAGGAATAATTGTATTTAATGTATTTATTGTATATACCCATTTAAGAATATTTTCTTTTTTAATATTCACAATAACTGCTTTATATTTATAAAGTTCTTTTGCAAATACAAGAGGATCAACAGCTGATTTTGTTTTTAAATATAGAGTCCATTTTAAACCTTTATTCTCATCATATGCAAGTTCTTTCGTAAAATAATGATAATAACCAATTGATTTTAATACATCATTTAAGATTTTAAATGATTTTATAGAATCATTTTTACTTATAAAAGTAAGTTCAAGATTTTTAGGTTTGTTAAAAGCTATTTTTAATAAACCATTATTTTGCAAAGTTGCAATCAGTGCAATATAATTTACATTATCATAGGTATAAAAAGATTCACTATCCCAAAAGATATGGTTTATTAAACTCTTATTTATTGAATATTCTTTATGTCCAATAAGATCTTTAATTTTTTGATCTATACTTAAGATATTTGCATTTAAACTAAATATAAATAATAATATAGCTAATATTTTAAACATAAAATATTTCTTAGTTTTTTAACTGATGCATTAAAATACCAGCTGCAACAGATACATTTAATGAATCAAAGTTATTTGACATTTCAATGGACACTATTTTATCTAATTTTTTGATAATCTTATTTGATAAACCTAAATGCTCGCTTCCTAAATATAAAGCAGTTTTTTTATATATGTTTACAAAATCTTTGACATTATGTCCATTACTAGAGGAACCTATTAAATTAAAATCAATTTGTTTTAATTCATTACTAAGGTCTAAGGTATTTGGATATAAACAAAATGGTATATCAAATAATGCTCCACTACTAGTTTTAGCTATTCCTTCATAATTCAATGTTTTTACATTACTTGCAATTATTCCATCAATACCTAAAGCATATGCACTTCTACAAATTGCACCTATATTACCAACATCTGTTATTCCATCAAGTACAATAATAAAAATGCTTTGTTTTAAATCTTTAAAAGCAGATGCTTTAAATTCTGTTAATCTTAAGAAAAAACCTTGATGATTTCCACCATGAGCTAAACTTTGTGCTTTTTGATTGTCAAGTTTGATAATTTTTTTATCAAGTCTTGCAAACTTTGAAAAAAGCTTTTTGTCTAACTCTTTTGATAGTAAAACTTCTTCTATTAAAGTTGGGTGATTTTCTAGTACATAAAGTACTACTTGTTTTCCATATATAATCATAATTTTAGTTTATCTAAAATATCTTGATAAACATCTTTTGTCTTTAAACCCTGCATTTTTGCTAGTAATTTAGCTTTTATTTTAGGAGCTATATCTAAACTATTAACATCATCTATACTTATAGGAAATCCTAATGTTTCATATGATTGAACTATTATTACCCACTCCCCTCTTATATTTTCATTTTTAAGTGTATTAAAAACATTAACAGCTTTGTCTTTATATGTTTTTTGAAATTTTTTGCTTATTTCTTTAACTAAAAATATAATTCTATTTGGATCTATATTTGATATTTCTTCTAATGTTTTTAAAAGTCTATGTGGTGATTCATAAAATATAGTTAATGTAAAGCTTTGCATTACAGTATTTAACTGAGAAATTCTAGATTTTCCTTTATGGTCTAAAAAACCAAAAAAAGTAAACTGTGTATTGTTAAAACCACTCATAGCAAAAGCAGTTAAGGCCGCATTTGCTCCTGGAATAACATCATAAGGTATGTCATTTTCTATAGCAAATTGTATTAAAGAAGATCCTGGATCTGAAACACAAGGCATTCCAGCATCACATACATAAACAACATTTTTATCAAAATCATCGAAAGATAACTTGGATAAAACATCTTTTTCATTATGAGAATGAAAAGATTTAAACTCACAACAAGAAAATTTTAGATTATTTTTTTCTTCTAATAAATGAAGAAGTCTTTTAGTAACTCTAGTATCTTCACAAAAGATTAGTTGCGCCTCCAATAAAGCTTTTAAAGAACGACTAGAAATATCGTCTAAATTACCTATTGGAGTTGGAACTAAAATTAACACAATTTAAGACCTTAGTCTTATTTTTTCATATTATATTTAGCTTTAAATTTCTCTACTCTACCAGCAGCATCAACAATTTTTTGCTCACCTGTAAAAAATGGATGACAAGCATTACAAATATCAAGCCTCATAGTCTCAACTGTTGTTCTTGTCTGAAAAGCATTACCACAAGCGCAAGTAACAGAACACTCTTTATAGTCTGGATGAATATCTTTTTTCACTTTTTATTCCTTCTTTATAATAAATGCTTAATAAAAGGTCAAATCCATCTTGCCCTTTAAAAAACTCTTTTGAACTTGGGATTATATCTTAAAGTACTTAAGTATATCTGAACTTAGTTTATTTATAGTATTGGATATTTTATTTTCTGTAATTTGTGACTTATTAAAAGTGTTTTGTCTTTTTGCTAATTTTAAAGTATTAGAAGATATTTTATTTTCTAATTCATCTTTTGTTATTCTTCCATCAAGATATTCCAAGCTTTCAATAATTCCAATTGAACTCATACAATTAATCTTTCTATCATATTTTTTTTCTAAAAATATAACTTCATCAATCAAACCATCACTTAACATTTGTTTTGTTCTTAATTTAATTCTTGTTGTTAACTCTTCTTTGTCTATTAAAATTTCAAATATATTCAGATTTTCAATTATTGCTTTTTTAGGGTGAAGTTTAAAATACTGAGATGGTATTAATGTACTTGTTTTATATATGCTGTAGGCTTTACTTATTCTATATTTGTCATTTTTTTGTATTTTATTCATATATTTTTCATCTAAAGAATATAAAAGTTCATAAGCTTGCATATAAGATATATCCATATTAATATTTTTAACATTTTGATTTATACTAGATGAAATACCATCAATTAATGCTTTTAAATAAAAACCTGTTCCTCCTACAATAATAATATTTTTTTTATTTTTTAAAGCAAATTGTTTTGTTTTTTCATATATTTTTATAAATTTCACAACATCAAAATGTTCATTTGGATATATTTCATCAATACCAAAATGAATAATACCTTGCATTTCTTTTTTTGTAGGTTTTGCACTTACGATATTAATTTCTTTATATAAACATAAAGAATCAAGTGATAATATTATTGAGTTTGTTTGCTTTGCTATTTTAATAGCTAAGGCAGTTTTGCCTGATGCTGTTGTTCCAATTAGTGCTATTTCTTTCATAAAATAATTATATCTAATATTAAGCAATAAAACTTATTTTAAAAATACTTTATTTAATCAATCACAGCTAAAACTAATTCTCTTAAAGTTTTACATGCAACTGCTGTTGACACACCTGAACTATCATATTTTGGTGATAGCTCCACTATATCTATACCTACAACATTTTGTAAATTTTTTAGTGTTTGTATTATTTCTAACATTTGATGAAAATTTATACCACCTGGTTCTGGTGTACCAGTTCCAGGAAAAACACTAGGATCAAAAACATCTAGATCTATGCTTATATAAACGGGTTCATTCTTTAATCTTTTTACACATTTTTCCAATGTTTTATATGTAAATTTTTCAAGATATGTATGTTCTTTTGCCCAAATAAATTCTTCTTTTAATCCACTTCTTATACAAAATTGATTTAATTTTTTATCTCCTAAGATATCGTGTACTCTTCTCATAACTGTTGCATGAGAAAAATGTTCATTTAAATAATGTTCCCTTAAATCTGTATGTGCATCAAAATGTATTAAATTTAAATTTTTATACTTTTTTGCTAAAGATTTAATAGAAGCATAAGATATCAAATGCTCACCTCCTAACATAATAGGTATCTTATTTGCTTTTATTATATCATCAACCATGCTTTCAATAATGCTTAATGTACCCATCTTATCACCAAAAGGCAGTTCTAAATTTCCATAATCAAAAAGTTTTAAATCTTCTAAATCTTTATCCAAATAAGGACTATATGTTTCAATAGCCCATGAATCTTCCCTTATTGCCATAGGAGCAAATCTAGCTCCTGGTTTAAATGAAGTAGTACCATCAAATGGAGCTCCAAATAAAACTGCATTTGATTCTTTAAATTCATTATTAAAGCCAATAAAACAATTATTTTGAGTTTTCATTTATAAATTCCTTTCAAAATCATACATATACATAAATCTAAAAGCAATTAGATTTTCTAAAATAGCAAGTATTATAATATAGTTTATAAAAGAACTTCCTCCATAAGAAAACATGGGCAAAGGTAAACCAACAACAGGAGCAAAACCTATAACCATAAGTATATTAATACTCATATTAAAAAATATTAATAAACCCAAACCTGAAGAAAAACTTCTAATCATATAATCATCTTTAAAAAAATAATTCATAGATAATAAATGCAATATAAATAAAGTATATACTAATATCAATCCAATAGAGCCTAAGAAACCATGTCGTTCTACAAAATATGCAAAAATAAAATCACTTGTAGCAATAGGTAAAAATTTTAACTTCGTTTGTGTTGCTTCTTGTTCATTTTTCCCAAGCAAACCTCCAGAACCAATAGCAATGATTGATTGCTGTACATGATAGGATGGTTTTTTTGCAATAAAATCATGTATTCGTTTTTTTTGATAATCTTTAATTAAGTTAGTATAAACAAATGGCGCACTAATTGAAATAATCAAAAAAATACCTAACCATATTCTCCAATTAACACCAATAATAAATAATACACCGTAAGCTACAAGTAAAAGAACTAAAGCTGTTCCTAAATCAGGTTCTCTTGCAACAAGAATAAAAGGTAATAAAATATAAAATGAAAAATATATAAAATCTTGAACATTATAACCATCTTGGGGAGGTGGTTTTTTTTTTATTAAATATGCTAACATTAAAAGAAATATTGGCTTGAATAATTCTGATGGTTGAATTGTTGTATTTAAAAAAGAAATACTAATCCATCTTTTTGCACCAAACTTTGTAACACCTATAAATTCTACAGCTAATAGTAAAAATATACCTAACCAATATAACAAAGGTATTAGTCTAATATTTTTCCTAATTGGTAAAATAAAGACAATCATAAAAATAAAAATGGACAAAGTAAAATAAATTAATTGTTTATTCGATAGAATATGATTTATCTCACCAACTAAATTGTAAGATAAATATACTAATGGCAAAATAAATATGATTAATAAATAATCAAAATGTGAGATAATTCTTTTGTCAAAAAAATACATAAGCGAAGAGTAACACAAAATGGATAAAATTTTTATTGTACAAGAAGAAAATAGATTAGATAAATTCTTAACATTACATATTCCATCTTCAAGAAATCAAATTGAACAATTAATTAAAAAAGGTTTCGTAAGTGTGAATGGTACAAATATAAAAAAAACAGGATTAAAATTAAAAATTAATCAAAATATAAAAGTTGTTTTTCCAGAAAAAAAAATAGATGAAATTAAAAATGAAGAGTTTATAAAAACATCACTTAAAGATAAAATTATCACAAAAATATATGAAGATGATTTTATTTTAATAATTAATAAACCATCAAATTTAGTAATTCATGATGCTCCAAGTGTTAAAGAAGCAACACTTGTTGACTGGTTAAAGTTAAATAAAATTTCTTTATCAACTTTAAGTGCTGATATTAGACATGGAATAGTACATAGACTTGATAAAGGTACAAGTGGAATTATGGTTATTGCTAAAACAAATGAAGCACATATTAATTTATCAGAACAATTAAAAAATAAAACTATGGGAAGATATTATTTAGCATTGACTGATTTAGCATTGAAAGATAATATAATAATTGAAAAACCAATATCAAGACATATAAATAATAGACTTAAAATGGGAGTAAATGGTAATGGAAAATATGCAAAATCTGCATTTATGAAACTTGGTTTATGTAGAAATGAAAAATATGAATTAATTTCTTGTAAACTATTTACTGGTCGAACTCATCAAATAAGAGTTCATTTATCTTCGATAAATAGGCATATTTTAGGAGATACTTTATATGGATTTAAGGGCAAATTTACTAAAATAAATAGATTTTATTTACATGCTTATAATTTATACCTTATTCACCCACACTCTGGTGAAGAAATGAACTTTACTGCTTCATTAGCTGAAGATATGAATTGTTTTATAAAAAATAATTTTAATATGGAGAATATCAATGAAAAACTTAATAAAAATTATATCGTTAATAGTTTTAATAATTTTAATTAATGCTTGTAGTGTAAAAAATAATTTTAATAAAGTAATAAAACCAAGTATAAACGATAGTGTGGAAGTAATTGATGCATCAAGTATTAGAACAATTTCAGATGTAAACTCTATTGCTTTTGAATGGCAAAAAGTTGATGATGTAAGAGTCATTGGGTATAACCTTTATAGAGCAAATATGTACGAAGATGGAACTAAATTAAAATTTATAAAAATGATTCAAAATAGATATACTACACATTATGTAGATAAAAATCTACATGCAAATACAAAATATATATATAAAATATCTTCTAATATTAAAGGTGATGAAGAATCAAGGGCTACAAATGCCTATATAGTATCAACATTAGACCAAATTGATGGGATTAGCTTTGTTCAAGCTATCTCAAATTTACCAAGACAAATTAAAATAATTTGGAGACCTCATACAAATGAGAGAATATTATCTTATGAAATACAAAGAACATCTACACATACAAGCCAATGGAATACTTTAGCTGTAGTTAGAAATAGATTACAAGCTGAATATATAGATTTAGACCTTGAAGATAATGTCATTTATTCTTATAGGGTAATTGCAAATACTTTTGATGATTTACAAACTAAACCAAGCGATATTGTAAAAGCTCAAACGAAAGCTATTCCTCTTGGAATTCAAGGTACTATTGCATCTACAAATTTAGCTAGAAAAATTAATATTTCATGGAATAAGCCACATTCTTCTCCTGTAGTTCAATATAATTTATACAGAAATCAAAGCTCAAAAAATTCTTTTTCTTTATTAAAAACATTTAATTCCAACACCTTGAGTTTTGATGATTTTATTAATGAAGATGGCAAAATATATTTTTATAAAGTAAGTTATATTGATAATGATGGATTAGAAAGTGATTTAAATATGAATTCTGTTATGGGTGTTACTTTAAATAAATTAAATAAACCAATTATAACTTTAGCACAAATTCAAGGTGAGAAAGCTATTCTAAATTGGATGCCAGCTGATAATAGAGCAGTTTCGTATATAATTCATAAGACTATAAAAAAAGATTTTTTAAGTACTAAAAAAGTGATTTTTAATAATATCCAAGAATTAAGATTTGAAGATAGAGATATTATAAGAGGTGTTGAATATAAATACTCAATTCAAGCAGTTGATAAATTTGGTATAATTTCTAACATAACAAAACAAACTGAATTAATCTTACCAGAATTAGAGAAAATCAATTAAATACATGCCACACATAGTATTTAAACAAAATAATAATTTGAAAATACCATCTAGTATTGATGGTGTTTCTTTTGATTTTATTGCAAAATCATATAATATAAAAAATTCAAAAAGATCAAGTGAATATAAAATTGCAGTTACCAAAAATAATCAACAATTTTTATTAACAAAAAAAAATAAAAATGATGTAAATATGATCAAATATGATAAAACTACAAGAATAAGTCCAGTTTCTTTTGTAAAAGATGCTATGAATGCTTATTCTAAATTAACAAATGCAAATGTTTTATTTACAAATACAAATACAAGTACAACTCATATTAATGATCAAATAAAAACAGATGAACAATATTTGAAAAATATAGAATATATCGTAAATGAATTTCAAACAAATAAATCAATTCAAATTGAAATAGGTTTTGGAAGTGGTAAGCATATACTATATCAAGCAAAACAAAATCCAAATGTACAGTTTTTTGGATTAGAAATTCATACACCTTCAATTGAACAACTTTTAAAACAAATAAAAATACAAAATATTGCTAATATTATAGTTATAAATTATGATGCTAGACTTTTCATGGAATTTATAAAATCTAATAGTGTTGATAGTATTTTTGTACATTTTCCTGTACCTTGGGATAAAAAACCACATAGAAGAATTTACTCTAATGAATTTGTCAATGAAGCTTTAAGAGTATTAAAAAAAAATGCAACACTAGAGCTTAGAACTGATAGCAAAAAATATTTTGATTATTCTATTTCTTTATTAAGCAACTTAAATAGTGGAAAAATTATAATAGATATCAACAAAGATTTAGACATAATTAGTAAATATGAAAAAAGATGGAGAAAACAAGAAAAAACTATTTATGATATAGTATTAAAATGTCAAGAAGAATATGATATACCTATACAAAAATATAATTTTGACTTTGAAGGTGAAGTAAATTTTGATGCTTTTACAAAATCAATAACAACTAAGGCAATTGTAGAAAAAGATTATTTTATTCATATTGAAAATATGTTTGATATTCTAAATCAAACTAACTCTGGTTTAATCAAATTAACTTTTGGTAACTTTAATAGACCACTTAATAAATACATCATTATAAATAATGGAAAAGCATCATATTTTCAAGATAAACCAATTCCAACTAGTTCAAATATAAAAGCACATAAACATTTAAAAAAGATTTTAAACAATGATTGAAGCAAAAAATATTTATTTATCATATGATTCAAATAGATATATTATTAAAAAAGGTAATTTTTCAGTTAAACATAAAGAATTTGTATTCGTAGGTGGTAATAGTGGTAGTGGAAAATCAACACTTTTAAAATCTTTTTATGCACAAATACTTTTAAAACATGGAAGCTTAAAAATAGCAGGTCAAGAAGTATTTGGTATTAAAGGGAAAGCTTTAAGAAAATTAAGAAAAGATATAGGTATTATTTTTCAAGATTATAAACTAATTAAAGAATGGACTATTGAAGAAAATATTATGATACCTTTAAAAATAAATGGTTATTCTAATGATATATCCAAAGAACAAGCTATAAAGTTATTAACTCATGTAAAACTTTCACATAGATTAGGATTCTATCCTGATGAACTAAGTGGAGGTGAACAACAAAGAATTGCAGTTGCGAGAGCTTTAGCACATAACCCCAAAATTATAATTGCTGATGAACCAACTGGAAATTTAGATGATTATTCAGCTGAGCTTATATGGAACTTATTAAAAGGTGCAAATGAACAACTTGGAATTACTGTTATAGTTGTAACACATAGAGTACCGCAAAATTTTGGTATTAAATTTAGACAATTATCTATTAAAGATGGAATTATTTATGAAGTTTCTTAAAAATATTTTCACCTTTACAATTCCTTTATCTATAATGCTTTTGTCATTTATTATATATTTATTTTCGTCAAATATATCTGATAATTACGAGAAAAAAATAGCAGAAGATTATTCAATTGTTATTATAACAAACACTCCACTAATAAAAGAGAAAATTAATGTTTTAGCAAATATCAAAGTAAAAAAAATTATAACTTTGAAAAAAAATACAATTATTAATGATATTAAATCAAATCTATCAAAATCATCAATAGAACTTTTAAGGCGAAAGTTACCATATTTTTACAAAATTCAACTTGAGGTTTTTCCAACAACTCAACAATTAAAAATTATTAAACAAACACTTTTTTTAAATAAAAATATAAGAAAAATTGAAATTTTTTCAAAAAATCATAGTCAAATATATCTATTATTACAATTGTTATATAAAATTAGTTTAATATTATTTACTTTACTTACCATTTTTGCAATTTTAATTATATCTAAACAAATTAGAATTTGGTTTTTTGAACATCAAGAAAAAATTGAAATTCTAAAACTACATGGTGCATCTATATTATATAGTTCTACTTCTATATTTAAATATGCAATATATAGTTCATTAATTGCTTTTATTTTAATATCAGGTATTTATTTGTATGCTGTACATAATATTATATTTATTTTACCATCTGATCTAGAAAACATTATTCAACTTACATTAACTTCAAATATTTCTTTAATGAAAATATTTTTATTATCTTTTAGTATATCTATATTCACTGTTATTGGTGTATTATTAAAATATAAGATTAAATATGATTAAGATATTCTTAATATTCATATTATTATTTAATGTTAACTTTGCTTCTATTAAAAGTATAAATAAAAAAATAAAAAAAAATAAAAAACAACTTGAATTAAACTATACAAAAAAAACAAAAAAATCTTTACAAATAAAAAGTCTTGTGAAACAAATCAAACAACAAAATAAAATTTTACAAACAATAGATC
>JADGEG010000048.1 GCA_016744485.1 Arcobacter sp.
GGATAAAGTTTATTATATTCTTTTATTAAATCTTTAAGTACATGGTGCATATTTGAAGAAAGAGCTATGCTTATATTGTTAGCATAAAGGTGTTCAAAAAATAAGAAATTTAACAATAATATTTTTAGAAATTTTTTTATTTTCACATTTATCCTAAAGATGATTTACTTTGTATTTTAAACATTAAATTTTATCTAAACTTTAATATAATTTTGATTTAAATACATTTTAGATAGAATCTTCAACTTAATATAAAGCTTGTTAAAAAATCAACTAAGGTATACAAATGGATTACAAAGATAGTATATTATTACCAAATACTAAATTTCCTATGAGAGGAAACCTTCCTGTTAATGAATTAAAAAGATATAAAAAATGGGATGAAAAAAAAGTTTACGATAGAATGAAAACTAATAGAAAAAATGCAAAATCGTTTACTCTTCATGATGGACCTCCATATGCAAATGGTCACCTTCATATAGGACATGCCTTAAATAAAATATTAAAAGATATTATTGTTAAATATCATTATTTTGATGGAAAATCAGTTCGTTATGTTCCTGGTTGGGATTGTCACGGTTTACCAATTGAGCAAAAAGTTGAAGAAAAAATAGGAAGTACTAAGAAAAAAGAACTTCCTAAATCAAAATTACGACAGTTATGTCGTGATCATGCTAGTCGTTTTGTAGATATTCAAAAAGATGAGTTTAAAAATCTTGGTGTAATTGCTGATTGGGATAAACCTTATTTAACAATGGATTTTAAATTTGAAGCAAATATTTATAGAGAACTTTGTGCAATAGCAAAACAAGGTCTTTTAGTACAAAGAAGCAAACCTATATATTGGTCATGGGCAGCTCAAACTGCACTAGCTGAAGCTGAGGTTGAATATGAAGATAAAACTTCACCTTCTATTTATGTGGCTTTTAAACATGAGTCTTTAAATGCTTCTTTGATTATATGGACAACAACTCCATGGACATTAGCAGCAAATACAGGTATTGCTTTAAATGGGGAAGAAAACTATGTTTTAACAAGCGATAAATTTATAGTTGCCAAAAAATTATATCATTCTTTAATAAAAGATGAAGTTATTAAAGGCGAAATCATTAAAAATATTTGCCCAAAAGATTTAGAAAATACATATACTATTAATCCTTTAAATGGAAGAACATCAAAAATAATTTTAGCTAATCACGTCGAAATGGAATCAGGTTCAGGTGCAGTTCATACAGCTCCTGGTCATGGTGAAGATGATTATAAAGTTGGGCTTATGTATGGTCTTGATGTAATTATGCCAGTTGATGCTTATGGTAAATATGATGAAACAATTGTTAGAGAAAAACTTTTTAAAAACACAGATAAATATCTTGGTTTGCATGTATTTAAAGCAAATCCTTTAATATTAGAAGAATTAGGTTCGGCTTTATTAAAACATGTAAATATACGTCATTCATATCCACACTGTTGGAGAACTCATACTCCTATTATTTTTAGAGCTACAAAACAGTGGTTTATTTCTATTGATGATAAATATGGTGAAAAAAATAAAACACTTAGACAAAATGCTCTTGATGTGGTTGAGAATTTAACTTTTTATCCTAAATGGGGAAGAAACAGATTAAAATCTATGCTTGATGGAAGACCTGATTGGTGTATTTCAAGACAAAGAGATTGGGGTGTGCCTATTGCATTTTTTAGGAATAAAAAAACAGATGAAATCATTTTTGATGAAAAAGTATTAAATTATACTGCTATGATTTTTGAGCAAAAAGGTTGTGATGCTTGGTATGATTTAGAAATAAGTGAGCTTTTATATCCAGGTTCTGGTTTAAATCCAAATGATTTAGAAAAAACTGTTGATATTTTAGATGTTTGGTTTGATTCAGGCTCAACTCAAAATGCAGTTTTAAGATCACGCAATTATGATGCTGGAACATTTCCTGCTGATATGTACCTTGAAGGTAGTGATCAGCATAGAGGTTGGTTTCAAAGCTCACTTTTAACAACATTAGCTTCAAGTGAAATAGCACCTTATAAATCTATTTTAACTCATGGTTTTACTGTTGATGAAAAGGGTGAAAAAATGTCTAAATCAAAAGGCAATGTCATAGCACCCAACAAGGTTATGAAACAATATGGTTCTGAAATACTTAGACTTTGGGTTGCTATGAGTGATTATCAAAGTGATTTAAAAATTTCTGATAATATTTTAAAACAAAATGCAGAACTTTATAGAAAGATTAGAAACACAGCTAGATTTTTATTAGCTAATATTAATGGTTTAGAAAGCTTACTTCCTATTGAAAAATTAGGACAAATAGATAAATGGATATTACAAAAAGCCAAACATGTTTTTGATGAAATACAAGAATGTTTTAATGTGTATGAATTTTCAAAGGGTCTAAATAAATTAAACAACTTTTTAGTTGTTGATTTATCAGGAATTTATTTAGATGTTTGTAAAGATAAACTATATTGTGATAAAAAAGACTCATTAAGTAGGCTAGGGGCTCAAACTACTATGTCTTTGATTGCTAAAAAGCTTTTTGCCTCTTTAGCACCTATTTTAACATATACAATTGATGAATTATTAGAATATTCACCAAGTGTTATAAAAGGTAAGGCTTTAGATGTATTTGATTTAATTAAATATGATTTACCTAAAGTTGAAAGTAAACTTAATGCTGAATACTTAATAAATGCAAAAGAAAAGTTTAGTGAAATAATTGATACACTTAAGAAAGATAAAATAATTAAATCAACATTAGAATTATTTATATTTACATCTTCTAAAAATGTTTTATCTTTAAATGTAGTTGAACGGGAAGATTGGTTTTTAGTAAGTAAAGTGTTATTAGAAAAACAAGATGATCCTTTAGTGTCTTTTGATATAGATGGATCTGCTTTTGAAATATATAAAGCGAATTCTTTTAAATGTCCTAGATGTTGGAAGTTTAAAGCTAAAATAGAAAATTGTTTATGTAGTAGATGTGAAGATAGTTTGAAATAATGTTTGAACAAGAAGTTACTCTTAATTTTATATTTCAAAGTATAGCAATTATTTGTGTTTTAATTGTTATTGGAATATTTTTTGTTCAAAAAAACAAATAAAGGTTTATAAGATGATACCATTTTCAGACGAAGATTTAAAGTTTCCTGTTAATAATTTAATAAAAACAAAAATAGCTCCAATGTTAGCTAGTGATGGTGGGGATATCATATTAGTAGATATAATAGATGGAAATATTTTTGTTCAATTAAAAGGAGCTTGTATTGGATGTAGTGCAAGTTCAAGTACTTTAAAATTTATTGTTGAAAAAGAGTTAAAAACACATATTCATCCTGATATTAGAATAATAAATGTCCCTGAAAATATGGAGCATAATTTAAAGGATTTATTATGATAGATGAACAAAGATTAATAAATAGAGCAAATTCACTTTTTTTAAAAGCTGATTTTAAAGAAGCATTATTCATATATTCACAATTATCAGCAAATTTTCCGAAAAACACAGAATATGAACTATATGCTTTATTATGCGATATTGGATATGAAGATCCAAATAAGGCACTTTCTTTATATAATTATTTTTCAATTGCAAAAGAAATTAATTATGATAATGCTTTTAAAGATGTAAAAATTTTAATCAATAAGTATGAAGGTGATATAAATCAAATGATAGAGATAATAGATGGTTTATCTTCATCTTCTATTGATAATTTAAATGTTATTAGATATAAAGATTTTAAAAATATCATTAAAACAAGGGGTTCTTTTAAAGTAGCATTTGAAGATATAATGTTTTCTACAAAAGTAGCTATTGAATCTAAAGAACAATTTTTTGATTTTGTTAATAATTTAATAGATAATGATTTTAATACTACAGCTTATACATATTTAGATGGATTTAATGATCATTTTGCTTATGATTCAAAGATCGAAAAGTTATATAAAAAACTAGAAGATAAAAAATCTTGATTATAAATATAAATAATCAAGATTTTACAGATAACTCACAAGAAATTAATGCAAATACTATTTTTGTTTATAATAAACAAAATGAAAAATTTATTAAAAATGCAAAAGAAAATTTAGCTAAAGATATAATTGCTAATTCAAGGCTTTGTACTTATGTAAATTTTACTTCAATTAAAATCATAGGAATTACTGGAACAAATGGTAAAACAACAACAGCAGCAGCTATTTATTCTTTTTTATTAGATTTAAATTATAAAGTAGCTCTTCAAGGTACACGAGGTTTTTTTATAAATGATAAAAGAGTTAAAGAATACTCATTAACTACTCCTATACAACTTGAAAATTTTGCAAATATACAAAAAGCTATTAATAATAAATGCGATTTTTTTATTATGGAAGTAAGTTCACATGCACTTGCTCAAAATAGGGTAGAGGGTTTAAATTTTGAACTTAAAATTTTAACTAACATTACAAGAGATCACCTTGATTATCATAATACAATTGAAGAATATATAAAAGTAAAAAATTCATTTTTTGCAGATGAAAGTAAAAAACTTATTAATAAAGATGAAAAAAAGGCTGTATATAATATAAAAAATGGTTTTTCTTATGGTCTTGATGAACCCTCAACTTATAAAGTTCAAGCTTATTCATTTAAAGAAGGTATGCATGTAGCTTTTACTAAGTTTAATAAAATAGTTGATTTTACTTCACCTATGATGGGAGTTTTTAATATTTATAATTTAAGTGCTGCTATTGCTTGTGTTGATATTTGTACAAATAAAGGTTTAGATAAGATATGTGAAGTTGTGGAAAATTTTGCTGGAGTTTCTGGACGTATGGAAATTATTTCAACTAATCCTTTAATTATTGTTGATTTTGCTCATACTCCTGATGGCATGAAAGAAGTTTATGAAAGTTTTAATCATAAAGATATTATTACAGTTTTTGGAGCAGGGGGGAATAGGGATAGAAGTAAACGAGCTGTTATGGGTAAAATTGCAAATATTTATGCAAAAAAGATTATATTAACATCTGATAATCCACGATTTGAAGATCCTGATTTAATTGTTAATGATATTTTGCAAGGTATTAATAATAAATCAAAAGTCACTGTTGAAGTAAACCGTAAGGAAGCTATTAAACAAGGAATAAATCTTACTAAACAAAATTCTAAAAATGTATTATTAGTTCTTGGAAAAGGTGATGAAACTCATCAAACAATTTATGATAAAAAATTTCCTCTAATAGATAAAGAAGAAATTTTAAAATATTTAAACTAATTTAAATTATTTTGTGCATCTTGTATAAGTTTATTTGTTTTTTCTTGATATTGTTTTAAAATAGTTTTATCTTTTGATTCAAATCTTGTTACTAATACAGGTGTAGTATTTGAAGCTCTTATTAATGCCCAACCTTTATCAAATATAATACGAACTCCATCTATATAAATAATATCTATTATTTTAGGAAAATTAAGAATAGGATTTTTTAAAAGCTCTTTGATTTTATCAATTAATAAAAATTTGTTTTCATCTGTAGTATTTATTTTGATTTCTTCAGTTGAGTAGATTTTTGGAAGTTTTTTTATTTCTTCATTTATATTCATACCATTATAAATTAATTCTAAAATTCTAAATGTAGCATAAATGGCATCATCAAAACCAAAATATCTATCATTAAAAAATAAATGCCCAGATACTTCAGCTGCAAAGTTCGCATTTACTTCTTTTAATTTGACTTTTAGATTACTATGTCCTGTTTTGTACATTATTGCTTTTCCAGATTTATTTATAATATCATACATGATTTGTGAACATTTAACTTCACCTATAATTATAGGATTAGACATAGTTTTTGCAAATAAAATTGCCATTATGTCACCTTTAATATTATGCTCTTGTGTTAAAAATGCTATTCTATCTGCATCTCCATCATAAGCAAAGGCATATTTATAATCATCTTTTAGCATTTTTTTAAGATCAAGTAAATTCTTTTCTTCACTTGGATCTGGATGATGGTTTGGAAAAGTTCCATCTGGTTTGCAATATATTCCTTTATAATCTAATTCTAATTTATCTAAAATTTCTCCTAGTACTGTATTAGCAACACCATTTCCACAATCAATCACAAACTTTGTTTTCATAGCTTTTAAATGTTGAAATTCTTTTAACATATAAGCTATATATATAGATTTAACATCTATTTCTTCATATGTAGTATTATCTTTTATTTTTAAATCAGCATTGTTTATAATGGTATTTCCCAAGCTTGTTATTTCTTTTCCAAAAAATGGTAGATTATTAATAGTCATTTTAAAACCATTATACTGGCTTGGATTATGTGAACCTGTTATCATGATAGATGCACTTGGTTTTTTTGTACCAAATGTTTGAAATGAAGCAAAATAATTAACACCAGTTGCAACCATACCCATACCTAGAACCTTACAAGATGCTTTATTAAGGCCAGATGTTAAGTATTGAAATAATTTAGGACAATGTGTTCTTGCATCATATCCTATAACAACAAAAGGATTTTTAATATTTGTTTTTTTGATGATTTCTAAACCTAAATAATAACCTAAAAGTTTTACACTTTGTTCGTTTAAATCATCATTTATAACACCTCTAATATCATATTCCCTAAATATTGTTTGATTTATCATTCTTGTCCTTAATTTTTGTTATTTTAGCATTTAAATGATATAATCGCGATTAATGTCTTAAAATAGGGAAGTAGATGAAAATTGCAATAGTTGGTACTGGATATGTAGGGCTTTCAAATGGACTTCTTTTAGCACAAAATAATGAAGTAGTAGCATTAGATGTAGTAGAAGAAAAAGTACAAATGATAAATAATAAAATATCACCTATTGAAGATAAAGAAATATCACAATACTTAGCAAAACAAAATCTAAACTTTAAAGCCACTTTAGATAAAAATGAAGCTTATACAAATGCTGATTTTATCATAGTTTGTACACCTACAAATTATGATGAAATAACAAATTCTTTTGATACTTCCTTAGTTGAGCTTGTAATAAAAGAAGCTTTAAGTATAAATAAAAAAACAAGCATAATTATAAAATCAACTATACCTGTAGGATATACACAAGATATAAATAAAAAGTTTAATACAAACAATATTATTTTTTCACCAGAATTTTTAAGAGAAGGAAAAGCCTTATTTGATAATTTGTATCCAAGTAGAATAATTGTTGGAGCAAAAAATAAAGAAGCAAAAATCTTTGCAAATCTTTTGGCACAAGGTGCTAAGAAAAAAAATATTGATATTCTTTTAACTAATTCAAATGAAGCTGAAGCTATAAAACTATTTTCAAATACATATCTTGCTATGAGAGTAGCATATTTTAATGAATTAGATTCTTATGCTTTAAGTCATGATTTAAATACAAAAGATATTATAAATGGTGTAGGGTTTGATCATAGAATTGGAACACATTATAATAATCCAAGTTTTGGTTACGGTGGATATTGTTTACCAAAAGATACTAAACAATTAAGAGCAAACTATAAAGATGTTCCTCATAATCTAATATCTGCTATAGTTGATTCTAATACTACAAGAAAAGATTTTATAGCTAATTGTATTATTTCTTTAAAGCCAGAAGTTGTAGGTATTTATAGGCTTGTTATGAAAGAAGGAAGCGATAATTTTAGAAGTTCATCTATTCAAGGAATTATGAAAAGAATTAAAGCCAAAGGTATAGAAGTTGTTATTTATGAACCTAATTTAAAACAAAATGAGTTTTTTCATTCAAAAGTTTTTACAAACTTAGAAGAATTCAAAAATATATCAGATGTAATAGTTGCAAATAGATTTGATAATATATTAGAAGATGTTAAAGCTAAAGTTTTTACACGTGATATTTTTAATAGTGACTCTTAGGACTTATGTATTAGCTTGACTTTTTCAAACTAAGAAGATATTATTCTAATAAATAAAAGAAAAGGTAAAATAATGAGTAATTATATTGAATTAACAACAGAAAATTTTGATGAAACAGTAAATAAAGGTATTTCTTTAGTTGATTTTTGGGCTCCTTGGTGTGGACCTTGTAAGATGTTATCACCTGTGATTGAAGAGTTAGCAACAGATTTTGATGGAAAAGCAAATATATGTAAGGTAAATACTGATGTAGAGCAAGATTTAGCTGTAAAATATGGGGTGAGATCTATTCCTACTATATTATTTATGAAAAATGGAGAAGTAATAGATCAATTAATAGGTGCTAATTCTAAACAAGCATTAGCTGAAAAATTAAATACTTTATTATAATAAAGTATTTAAGATTATTTCTATATAATCTTAAAACCTATATAGTAATTAGTTGTATTGGTTACTTTATAAATGGGGGTGAACTGGCTTCGACTGGAGCCATGAGGATTAGTTGCATGTCGGTCTGAGTATACCGTTTAAGCGGCTCATTTTTTTTAGACGCAAACAATACAAATTACGCTCCAGCTTACGCTAAAGTAGCATAAGTTCAACCAAGACTCGCCCTTAGGGGCTTGAGACTTTGGAGGTTCACTCTGTAGATTCTATCTATGCAGCTTATAGTGGATTCACCTAGATAGATTATCTTAAAAAATCTGATCAACTTTTATAGAGACATTTTTGATCTTAGCTTTTTAGTTGCTTTGCGGATTGTACTGCTAATAAAGTGAAACTTTACAATCCTTCTAAGCATGTAGACGCTAATAGTAGTGGTTTTAGGACTGGGTTTCGATACCCACACCTCCACCATTATTTATTATAAGTCAAATAATGTATTTAACTATTTATCTTTTTCTTTAGCAATAAAATTTAAAAAGAAAACTACAAATATAGACAGTATAAATCCTGTGATCAAAGCAACTACGATTATTAGTTTTTTCTTTGGTTTTATAGGGTAGTCTTGTATTATGTATGAGCCGATTATTTTACTATTTTGTACATTTTGTGCAGAATTTTTAAACTCATACTTAAGAATTTTTTCTTTTAATTTGATTTTTTTGTTTACTAATTCAACATTTAATTTATATTCTAATTGTACAAGTTTATCTTTTATAATATTATCTTTTTGTATTTGTAAATCTGGTATTGTTTCATTATTTATTAATTCTATTTTTAGTTCTAAATCTTTTATTTTATTCTCCGAGTTTAATATCATATTTTGATAATTCACAGTTTGTAAAGAAGATATAGTTGATACGGTCTTATCTGTGATCTCTTTATTGTTTTGATATATTTGTTTAACTGCTTTGGTATATTCTTTTAGTTTATTATTATAAAGTTTGATTTTTCCTTTTAAAGTATTAATGGTATTTTTTTGATAAAAAAGTATTTTTTTATCAAGTTTAGGTATATCTTGGCTTTTAAGCATATTTATTTGTCTTAGAAAGTTTTTACTTTCTAGATTATCTATATTATTTATTTGCATTTTTATTGCTTTTATATTATTCTTATTAGTAAGTATATATTGATTTATTGTACTTTTATATTGTTGTTCAATATAAGATACTACTTCTTTATTCTTTTTTAATGCTTCATCATTTGAAATAGCTTGAGTTTTAATTTCTATGAAATTTTTGATATTTTTATTAGAACTTATACTTGTAACTTCTGAAATAAATTTTTTTTTTGTTTCTATCTTATCATTAAGATTAAATATTACATTTAATGTTTTGATCAAAATATTTGTCTCTACTATTAAATTTTTTTCTATATATCCAATTTGTATGCTTGATTTAACTTCATATATAGGTATTCTTGTCATCACCCATATAAGAGCTATACTTGCAATAATAGATGTAAAAACCATAATAAATATTCTTTTCTTTACTATTATTTTCCATAACTCTCTTAAATCTATTTCATCTTCTTCATATTTTGTTATTTCATTCATAATTTTATTATCCTTAAGTTTTAAACTAGTTTTTTACAAATTTTTAAGTTTTTGCTCCCATATAAAAGCACTCTTACAAATTAATTCTAAATCATTATATTTAGGCTTCCATTTCATTTTATTTATAATTTTTCTATTATCTGATATAAGATTTGCAGGATCTCCTGCTCTTTTATCTTGAATATTTACTTTAAAATTATTTTGTGTGATTTTTTTCATAGTAGATATAACTTTTTTTACTGATGAGCCTTTTGAATAACCCACATTAAATACCTCACTTGCATTATCATCTAAATAATCTATTGCTTTAATATGAGCATTTGCTAAATCATCTACATGTATATAATCCCTTATACAAGTTCCATCATTAGTATTATATGTGTTTCCAAAAATAGACATTTTATCTCTTTTTTTTGTAGCACATTCGCTAGCTATCTTTATTAAATGAGTAGCATTTGGAAAAGATTGCCCAATTCTAGGAGTTAATTCATCATTTGTATAATTTATATCAGCACCTGCAACATTAAAATATCTAAAAATTACATATTTAAAATATTTATTAGCTAGTGCTGTATCTTTAATAATATTTTCACTCATAAGTTTAGAGTTTCCATAAGGGTTAATAGGATTTGTTTCATCTTCTTCACTTATACCAGATTCCGATACACTAACAGGTTCTCCATAAACAGCAGCAGTTGAGCTAAAAATAAATTTTTTAATTTTATATTTATTAGCTATATTTACAAGGTTTATAGTATTAACTGTATTATTCATATAATACTTTAATGGATTTTCCATAGACTCAGGTACTACAATACTAGCTGCAAAATGTATAATAGTATCTATATTATTGTTTTTAAAAATTTCTTCTATTTTTGTAAAATTTTTAAGATTTTCTTCTATGAATTTAAAGTTACCAATTTTTGTTAAAGTATCTATTGTTTTCATACTTCCAGTGCTTAAGTTATCTACAATAATAATATCTTCATTTTTCTCCAATAATTGCTTAACAAGATGTGAACCAATATAACCTGCTCCTCCAGTAATAAGTATAGACATTTATAATTTCCTTGTGTTTTTGTAAAATATAAGTGTAAGTATAATATAATATTAATTACTATTTAATAAAGGTTCTTATGTTAATTCTTGGGAAAAAATATAAATTTACAAAATTTGAAAAAGTACGACTTATAAAACAAGGTCATAAACTCCATACTATAAGATATAACGAAACTAATCCAAAAGATGTGTTAGAAGAAATCAAGAGATTAATATCAAAAAATCATAAAATCACAACAATAGTTCTAAATACAAAAATAAGTATAGATGATAAAATCATACAATATCTTACAAAGTTACAATTTGATAACACTATTAAAATCGTTACCATAGAAAGATTTGTAGAAGACTATTTATTTAAATGTTATATTCCTGAGAATAATATAGAACTAAACTATTTAGATAATATAAAAGAATTCACTGTGTGTCAATATATACAAAAAAGAATTATAGATTATATAGGTGTTTTTACACTTTTGTTTTTAACATGGCCTATATTAATAATTACAAGATATAAAATTAAAAAACAATCCCCTGGAACATCTATGTTTAAACAAGATAGAGTTGGTTTAAAAGGTACTATCTTTAAATGTATTAAATTTAGATCTATGATTTTAAATGCAGAAAAAGACGGTGCTAAGTTTGCTTCTAAAAACGATGAAAGAGTTTTTTCTTGGGGTGAGACTATTAGAAAAACAAGAATAGATGAAATACCTCAAATTATAAATATACTCAAAGGTGATATGCACTTTATTGGACCTCGTCCTGAACGAAAAGTTTGGATTGATAAATTTGAAAAAGAAATACCTTATTATCACGAAAGACATATAATACGACCAGGTATTACTGGATGGGCTCAAGTTATGTATCCTTATGGTGCTAATATAGAAGATACTAGACAAAAACTTATGTATGATTTATATTATATAAAACATTGGAGTATCTTACTTGAACTAAAAGTAGTTTTTAAAACTATAATGGTCGTCCTTTCTAAGAAAGGGGTTTAAAGAGTTTTCTTTGTTTGTACTTTTCTAGTTTTATACTCAATGATACTTTCTAGAATAGTTTCTATTTTACTAAATACTTCAATTGCTACTTTTATACCCTCAATTACATCTTCTTCATTATTTGGATATTCGTGAGTTAATGTATTTCTTAATTTTCTATATTCCATCCACTCAATAGAATCTTCAATTATTTCAAATTTTTCAAGTTTATCTAATATATCTAATAAAGACATATTGTCTTTATATTCTCCAATCTCATCTAAGA